>JAHHTB010000099.1 GCA_020024855.1 Fusobacterium sp. | reverse complement strand
AATTTATTTTCATCTCCAAGCCACTTTTTAATATCCATTTAATTACCTCTCTTTTTTTTATTATTCCCCATAACATTATATCACATTTTTCACAAAATATAGTGTTTATTTTTTATAAGTTTACTATATATTGTATTTATTAGTTGTTGTTTTAGCTATCATAAATACTCTCTCTTTTTCTATACTAATTATCACTATTTATTTATTCAAATATCTTCATAATTGTGATATAATACAGAGTAAAATGTTGGCAAAATGTAAGGAGAATAAAATGAATTTAGTCAGTTTTGAAAATTTTTTAAAGGAAAAAAATGCAATTCTTATTGATGTTAGAACTCCAAAAGAATTTGAATTAGATAAAGTTCCTAACTCTGTTAATATCCCTGTCCTTCTTGATGAAGAGAGAGTTTTAGTAGGAACTACTTATGTACAAGAATCTAAAGAGAAGGCAAAAAAATTGGGAGTAGAATTTATTTCAAAAAGATTACCTGAAATTTTTGAACAGATACAAGAACTTTCAAAAAAATACTCTAAACTTGTTTTTATGTGTGCTAGAGGTGGAATGAGAAGTTCCTCTATAACGTCACTTTTTGGAAGTCTTGGATATAAAGTTGCAAAACTTGAAGGTGGATATAAAGCTTATAGAGATTTTATAATAACTAATATTCCACAACTTAATCAAAATTTTAAATATATAGTTGTACATGGTCGTACTGGCGTAGGAAAGACTAAAATTTTAAATAAGATGATCGACCTTGGAGTTTCAGTTTTAGATCTTGAAAGAATAGCTGCTCACAAAGGCTCTTTTTTTGGTGCTTTAGGTGAAAAACTTCCACAGAGTCAAAAAAGATTTGATGGGGAAATTTTTGAATTTCTGAGAACTTGTAAAACAAAATATATAGTTGTTGAGAGTGAAAGTAAAAGAATTGGAAATGTCTATATACCTGAATCAGTTTATTCTAGCATGACTGCAGGACAACATCTATTCATAGATACAAATATTCCAAATAGATTAGATGTTTTATTGGAAGATTACACTAATGTCTCTGAAAACGAGCTTGAAGAGTGTATTATGAAGGTGGCTCGTTATGTATCAAAAGAAAAAACAGCTAACTATCTACAACTTTTACATGAGAAAAAACTTAGAGAGTTAGGAGAGATTCTAATCAAACAATACTATGATCCACTTTATGAGGTGAGTATTGATAAACATAAATTTGAACTCTCATTATACTATACTGATATGGACGAATGTGCCAAACAGCTTAGCAACTACTTCTTTAATTCAGAAAGTTTAAAAAATACAGATAATAACGAAGATTAATTTTTAATATTTTATACTAAAAAGGGAGTTTTCAAAGAGATGTTGAAAACTCCTTTTTATATAAAATGTTATTTTTGGAGATATTTTATCAAAAGTCGTATTTTATTATCTACATTATTTATCAACTGTGTGAACCTCATCTATAATTTTTAGTCCAAAGTATATTTTCTTCTCTAAAAAATCTATTTTAATAAGCTCATCTCGAAAACTTCCTAAAATATATCTATCATTTTTCTCAATAATTTTATATCTAATCTCTATATCATTATTATCACATAAATCTACTTGAATAGAAACGTCTCTATAATTTCCACAATTTCTTACCCATTCAAATCTGGAGAAAAATTTTATAAAGTCAAATTCTTTTGTATTTTTTTGTTCCTTAGCTATTAATTCAAAAACATTAGCATATAGAGAATAATTTCTACAATCATATATAAGTTTATTACCATTACTTAATTCTAGGTAAATGATTATATTATTTATTAATTGCTTAAATTTCTCATATTTATCAATATAAAAGATGAGGTATTCATCATTTATATCATAGAAAAGCTTCATCTCCTCTAAATGTTTAAAACTCTTGTATTCTTCAAATATAGTATTATCTAAGGTATTTAAATAAAATCTTTTCCTAATAATAATATTATAATTTAGAGCATAGAGAATATCTCTGTCTGTTATTTCTATATCTTTAGGTTTATTTTCTTCTTTCTTAGCAGTAAAAATATTTTTTAATTTATCAAAGAATCCCATTGTTTTCCTTTCTATTTTAATTTTTTTAACTTATTTTCAAGCCTATTAATAATAACATTATATCTATCTTTAGGCATATAGTTATTATTAACTAATTTTTTATTTTCAACCAAAGCATCTTCATAATATTTTTTAACTTTTTTAGAGTCCTTTCTTTTCTCTAAATATTCATCTCCTTTTAATTCTAATTCCACAGCTATTAATAACTGTTTATTCATAGCTATTTTACCCTTTAGATACTCTTTTTTCTCTGGAGTATTAGCTCCTTTTAAAGCATTTTCATATGATTTTAAAGAGTCGTAATATCTAAATTCTCTAAACTCTCTATCTCCCTTATAAGCTGGAAGTTTTGCTATTTTTTTAGGCTCTTGCTTCTTTGGGGTAACAGGTTTCGGTTTATTTTCCTCTTCATAAGATTTAACAGCCTCATTAAATTTATATGACTCTAAACTATCTTCTCTTAGTTTAGACAAAGTTTGTACTCTATTTAATATTTGTATCTCTGCTAAGATAGAATCAATCTCTTTTAATTTTTCATCTGGAACTTCCTTATATGCTTTTAATTCAGTATAAAGGTCTTTTATTTTTTGATAATTAGTAGTTGCTTCACTATAATCTTTCTCCTGAACTTCTACTCTACCCTTCTCTAAATTGAAAGCTATCTCTTTTTCAATAGAATTTATTCGATTATTTAATTTAATCTTTTGATAAGCTAGAACTCCACCACCTATTAAAATTAGTAATGCTAGTATTACTAATATTTTTTTCTTTAGAGAGTTTTTATTTTTAGAGATTTGAGTTTTTAATTTTGAAATACTACTCTCTGGAGGTGCTGGAACATCTAAAGGTCTATTAATATAGATTCCACAGAAAGTATAGTTTCCTAGAGATAAGAAACAATTCCTTTTCATCTTATTAACCAAATTTCCTATAAATTTCCCTGGTCTTTCTGCTTTTTCTGATATTAGCTCAATATCTTCTTCATCAAGATTTTCCCAAGCTCCTTGAGTATATAGTAAAACTCTATCATTAGGTCTTAATACAAATATATCTGAAACATTAATCTTTATACTCCTATCTGCTCCAAATCTTTTAGTAAATATATTTTTATCTTTTCTAAATCTAATTTCATCATATAGAATATTCCCAGCTTCATACTGTAAATAAGCTAGTGTATCATCATTACTCTTTTTCACTAGTTTATGATTTCGAAGTACACCATATCTAGCATTTCCCACACTTGCAAAAGTGGCCACAGCATAATCTGTTACAAACATAGCAATAGAACAAGTACTATAATCATCTTCTATATTAACTTCTTCTGATTGCATATTTCTATATTTCTTATGAATAGATAGTAACATTTTCTCTATCTCTCTTTTAGCAATAGTAGGATTAGCAATAAAATTTTCTACAATAGTTTCTCCAATATATGAAGCTATTTTATTTTGAAATATTCCTCCATTATTTCCATCTACTACTACCCAACAACCAAAATTATCTAACTCTATATATGAAATATAACAATTATTAGTAGGTTTATCTCCTCTTTCTGACATAAAAGAAGTTACAAATACACTTTGATATTTTCTTCCTAAAAGACTTACTTGTGTAGTATTTTCATTCTCATGTTCTCTTATTTCTTTTTCCATAATTTTCTCCTACATTTTATTTTTGTTTTGATTTACAATTTGCATTTTTTATTGTTATTAATCCTCCTTCAGAACAAGATATTGTACTTGTATTTAATAAAATTTTACTGTTTTCTAATTCATAGTTTTCACTTACTCCATTCCAACCAGTTAAATTTATATAGTTACAACATGGATCTTTTTTATGATTTTTACAACCACCAAAAGGTCCTATATTTATATTTCCTTTACAATCTTTTTCTGTTCCATTTAATTTTCCATTTGTTGTTTTTATTAACTGAGAAGTAACTATAAAATTTCCAGGTGTTGTTCCACATGTACATTCTAATGTAGCTCCATTACAAACTCCTGTTGTATTTACAAGTTCTAAAATATTATCTTCATAAAAAAATACATCTAATACTGATAGCCTTCCTTTTAATTTCTCTTCTTCAAAATATATATAACCCATATCTTTTTTAGAATATTCATTTGATTTATTAAAAATTCCTACTTTTAAAGTTCCTATATCATTTTCTCCGTCCTCTAAAATATAAGAATTTTCTATAAGTTTAGCATTTTTTTGAATTTTTTCCATAACTTTTAAATGATGTGTTTCACATGAAATTTTTCTCCCTTTTTTTTCACACATTTCTCTAATAAAATCATTAAGATTTTCGTTTTTAGTTTTAGATGGAGAACAACATGGAATTCCATAGTTTTCATCTTTTGTTTCATAATCTAAAGTATTTAATTTTATGTCTTCTAAACTAAAACAACTTCTAATATAACTTTTAATATAATTTTCATCAAGATCATCTATAAATTTTTTTTCTTCTATAATATATTATTTTCATTGTTTAACTTCTTATAATTATTTTGAATTTTTTTCATAAGTTTAAAAAATAAATTTAGAACCATACCAAGTGTAAATCTTTCATCATCAATATTCAAGTATGTTTCTTGATTTTCTTCTTGATGAGTAATAACCTCTCTAATAGTACTTATACTATTATTTTCTAATTTTCCATATAATAATTTTCCTAGTAAAGAAAAAGTAACTTCATTTTCTGTAGATGATAATATATCATAACCATAAAGAAATTGTAAAGCTGCTAAGTGCAAATATGTTTGTAATGAAATTTTAGGTAATGTAATACCTTTATAATTATATTTTTTTGTTTCATCTAAAATATCATCAGATATGTTATTCATCACATCTTCTTTTTTTAAAATTCCAACTTCTTCAAGTTTTGAAATAAATTTTTCTTTTCTTTCATTCTCTATACTTCCCATAATAATAATTTTTATAAGCCCTGACATAAAGATTAAGGAGTTAAGAATTGCTTTCTCTTTAAAATAAAAAATTCCAATAGCACATATTACTAGTGTAGTCAATGTTTCAGTTTTTATTTCATCTGAAAATTCTACATAAGTATAATATGTCATTTTTTTCAAATCTTTTTTTAAATCTTTTAAAGAAAATACTGGTAGAGAAGATAGATTGTCAGGTTTTTCACTATTAAATGACCTAGATTCTTCTAAAAAATAAATACCAAAAATATTAGCTAGTTTTCCTGCTTTTCCACTTCCTGTAAAAATTATTTTATAATCTTTATTTTCTTCTTTGAATTTATTATATAAATGGTCTAAAATAAATATTTGTTTCGGTAATATTCCTTCAGTTAAATCTTCATTTAGTTCATCTAAATAGTTATTATCTCTAAAAGCTATAACTATTATTTTTTTCTCTTTATTTTTACATATAGTTACAGCTATTTCTTTTCCATCTAATCTCACATTAATAATCATTTCTAATGGAATACTAATATTTTCATCTAATTTTTCAATTCCTTTTTCTAAGAAATCTTTTATTATTTTTTCTTTATCAGGAATAAAACTTTCTCTTATTTTTTCAACAATTAATTTAGATAATTCTTGAGGACTATCTTTTAATCCTGAAATGTTCATAATTGCCTTAAGAACTTTATTATCTATAAAATGAATTATAAATTGTCCTACTTTTATAATATTGACTGCTTTTTCCACATCTTCTCTAGAGGGAATTTTTTCATCTGTGCTATTTTGAGTTGCTCCTTTTTCTTTTAATTTTTCATTCCACTCTTTAATTGTATCAATACCTATTTTATAATTATCTCCACCATAAATTACTTCCCATTCTTCTAAAAAAGCTCCATCATGATTTTTATCCTTTCCTGACTCTTTATACCTATCAAAATATTCCATTATTAAAGGAGCTGTCTTTCTTAAACTTATTTTATCATAGAACCAAATTGCTCTTGAATTAGCTGTTTGTTCTCTATAAAATACCCCTAATTTGTCTATATTTTCTTTTATTAATTTACTTTCTTCTTCATATAAATACTTTCCTGTTTTTAAATTTATTGGATTATAATGTGGGAATATATCTCCTTTAAAAAACTCTTCATTTTCTTTAGCTAATTCTGCTCTTTTTTCTTGTCCTAAACTTTCTTTCTCTAAGAGTGAATAGATTGTATGATTTGACAGGATTTCATTTGTTTGTTGGTCTCTAGTTTTTGCTACATCTGCAAACTCCATTTTTAAGTTAGAAAGATTACATATTGCTAAAAGTTCTTTATCTGTAACTAAATTTGACATCATTACCTCCTAATATTCTTCATATGTAAAACTAACATCAGAAAGCTTATCATAATTTTTTATTCCATATTCTTCTTCTAAACTATTACTTTCTACATATTTAGGACTATATATTCCTGTTGTTAATAAATTATTATAAACACTCCATTTTACTGAATTTCTAATTTCTGTTTTATTTATTTCTTCTAATTTGACATAAGGAATTAAATTCTTAGGAAGTTCATTCATCAATCTTCTTCTTTCTTTTCTAAAAACCTCAACATTTTTTCTTTTATTTTTTAACCCCATATCAACTAATTTTTGTTGTAATTCAATATTTTCTTGAAACTCTTTTGATAATACTCTTTCATCTAATACATTTATTGGAAGTGCAACATATTCAAAAGTTCCTGTCTGTTTCATAAACTGCACAAATTCGTAAATCTG
>JAHHTB010000098.1 GCA_020024855.1 Fusobacterium sp. | reverse complement strand
TTCAAAATTTTTTGAAGAAAGTCTTAAATTTCTACATCAGACCTGAGTAGTTACGTTACATCAAATCTGAATAGTTAGGTTAAATTTTAGAAAGAATATCCAGCTCTAATTCCTACTGAAATATTATCTTCATTACTATTTTTAGTATAACTACCTTCAAGTCCATAATTAAATCCAGAGTGATGAACTACATTGTAATTTAATGATAACTTTACAGATTGCTTTTCATAATTTTGTCCTTTAATTGAAAATTCAGATGGTGAACCAACTATTCTTCCTTTTAGATCTTTATTATCATATCCTATTAATCCATACATTGTATAGAAAGTACCAGATAAGCTAGAAGTAATATTATCACCAAAAATAGTCTTGGTTAGCCCTACTCCTAATTGCCCATCAAGATAATTGAAGTTTTGTTCTTTAACTTCTATTGCCAATGGTTTATTCTCTTCTGTTGCTTTTCCTTGATTTACTAGTGTATAAGACAATCCACCTTTAATATTTGCATTAAGAGTGTCATTGATTTTATAATCATAAATAAGATTTGAATATACATTTCCAGAATAAGTATCTAATTTTCCCTTGTATATATCTGATTGATAATGATTTCTCATTTCTCTATCAACATCATAAGTAGCATACTGGAAGCCAACTCCATTTATCCAATTTAAATCTTTTTTCAAATTCATTCTTTCAAAAGCTCCTAAATATGCTCTAGTACCTTTTATTTTAGAATTTGTAGTAACAGTTTTTATATCATCATTTTTAATTTCGTGGAAACTAGAAGTTCCACCTCCAACTACTAATCCTAAGCTTAAATCATCTTTTATAGGTGTTTCATAAATTCCATATCCTGAATAGATAGTTCCCTTAAATTTATCTCTTGAAAATCTTCCTGATACTGCTCCACCTGATGCTTGAGTTTTTTTAGTGTCAAAATCAAAATTACTATTAGTAATAGCAGAATTGAATACATCTATCTCGTTTTTAGAGATTTTATTTACTTTCGCATAAATATTATTATCAGAAAGTTGAGATATTATAGTTTTTAATTCTTTTAATGATTCAGTTTGTCTTTGAGTGTAGAATATATGAGAGATTACATCTATCCAATCTTCTCCAGATTTTTCTTTTCTACTAGCATCTAATTCAAGTTGAGCTTTAATATGATCATAAATATCATTTTTAGTTAAACTATCTAATTTTTCTAAAGCTATTTCTAATGCTTTGAATTTATATACATACTCTGCTAAAAGAATTTCTTTTGATTTATATGAAGATGTAGGGATTTCTTCTAACTCTTTGAGATTTGTTCTTATTCTATCTACTATTTTGTCAGGAGAAGATGCACTACCAATTACTAATTCATTTTCTGTATTCATTGGTTTTGCTTTATCTAATTTATCTAAAATCTCACTAAATTTATCTTTAGCATATTTTTGTATTCTTTCCATTTCAGCTTGAACTGCATCTTTTGTTGGAAACTTTTCTTTCATTTTTTCTTCAACCCTTCTTTGATCAGCATAACCAATACCATCTGGTGGAACAATTCCTTGATATTCTTTTACAATAGTTGACATATCATTAATTGCTCCTTTTAAATCAATTTTTTTATAATTTTCAAGTGTTTTTAACTGTTCAACGGCTTTTGTAACACACTCTTCTTTTTTGATTTTGTCAATCTTATTTTGTAGTTCATTTTGCTTTTCTTTAGGTATTTGGAAATGGCTAGAAAGTTTTAAAATATATGCTGAGCTTTTTTGTTCCACTATATTTTCTATTAAATTATAAATTTTTTGAGTTTCAAATTTATCCTCTTCAACAGAAGAAGCAAATTTTGTCTTTTTATTACTTGTTGTTAATGTATCAGATAAATATCCTAAATTTCCAGAGGTTGCCATACTTTTAAATACAGCATTTTCATTTTCATTTAATAGTAATAATGAATCTTTAATTTTAACACCTAGTATTCCATTTTCTTTTTTTTCTTCATTTCCTTTGTTAATAAGAACTAAATCATGAGCAATAGAATCAGAGTAAAAGTTAGTTTTATATGTTATAATATCTCCTACTTTTATCTGTTCTCCAGAATAAGGTAAATATTCATAAAAAGCTTTTGCTTTATATTCCAAAGGACGCCCCATATCAATTTCCATATCTTTACCTAAAGATGAAACTTTAAGTTCAATAGCAAAATTATTTCTATTAATTGGATTTTCTTCCCAAGATTTTAAAACAATTTTGTTATTATCAGTCCATGTATCTTTTAATGCATGTTGATATAATCTTCCTTTTTCATCTACTTTTGTTGTGTCTATTTCTAAAGTCAAGGAAGATTTTCCAGAAAGTCCAACTCCTCCTGTTGCTGCACTATATTGTCCACCTATGGCAATATAACTCATATTTTTTAATTTTACATAAGGACCAAAAATTATATTTGTTCCATATCTTCCTGTAGATTGTTCAGAAATTTTAAGTCTGTTATCTCCTTGACCAAAGTCAATAGTTCCATCTACTCGTCCTCTTCCTCTAAACTCAATTCTCTTACCATATTTATTAATAATAACATCAGAGTTAGAAATTCTATCAATTCCAGTCTTTTTCAATAATTCTGGGATTTCATTTTCTAGTTTATTTTTTTCAGCTATTGTTTGGTCTCCTTTTGTTAGTAATAATTCAAAACTTTCTTTAGTTAAACCAAATTTTTTTAATTTTTCTGAATCATTGATTAATTTTTTTCTGTTTTCTTCTTTATTCCAACTTTCAAAGCAATCATAATATGGAGTTCCCCACCCTTCTCCACCTAATTTATTGGCAATTTCTTTTAATTCTTTTGATTTATTTTGTAAGTCATCATTTTTAGTTCTTATCGGATCTAATTTTTTTTTGACTTCTTCATATTCTTTATTATCTTTAAAATCCCATTTACTTCTAAATTCTTGCTCTGTCATTTTAGAATAATCGGTTAGAAGTTCAGTATAAATTTTTCCTTTTATTTTATTTTTATCAATTGGTGTTATTGACCAACCATCTTTTTGTTTAGCATCTAGTTTAGAATAGTCAATAACATCTTCAATAATAATTCCACCATCTTTAGTATATAATATTTTTCCTTTTCCTTCTAAATTTTTAAAGACACTAATTTGTGTAAGTAAGGTATTTTTATACCAAGAAATATCTTTAACATCTCCTTTGGCTGTTTCCACATAGAGTTTAACAGCGGTTCCTTCTTTTTTATTTTCTATTTTAATAGTTTGGTCATTAATTTTAGTAAATATGAAATCATCATTATTGTCATTATATGCTTTTTTCAAGAAATCCATTAAATCTTTATCGTTATCTAATTTTTTCTTACTAGATTCATCTAAGTCTATTTTCCATAAAGCTGTTTTTGAACTACCATTTTCTTTTAAAAGTAATTTTTCTCCTTTAATTTCACACTCTATTTTACATTTTTCAAGGCTTTTTTCTAAAAATTTTAGTACTTCTCCTGATGGATATTCAGGACGAGAAGCTAAGCCAGCATTCCATATTATTCTATGCTCCTTTCCGTCTTCTCCTTTTGTCCAAAGTTCACCATTTTTAACTATAATTTCTGAGTTTTTACCGTTATTATTTTTATTTACACCTTTGGCTTCTAATTTAGTTTTAAGAAATTCTAAAACTTTTTTATTATTGGGATCTAAAGGTTTACCATTTTCATAAAAGTTCTCTTTAAATTCCTTCGCTGTAATTCCTAGAGTATTAAAAACACCAGAGGTATCAATACTTTGATATACACCATCAATCAAGTACTCTTTCTGATTTTTATCATCTTTATCTTTAATAGTTTTTTCAAAATTATTTTTGTCTTGAATTATGATATCTTGAACTTTATTACCATTTCCAAAGTAATATCTCATTTCTTGTTGCATATAAGAGTATGAAAAATCATCTAACTCTTTTGCCTCTTTTTTGGTTAAGATATTTTTAAGAGTTTCAGGTTTGTAATATTTATTTGTTGCAACAGTTGTATATTTTCCCTCTCCTTGATAATTTTTAACTGTATCTATGTAGACAGGCACCATATCAATATCATCTGTTAACTCAGGTATTCTTCCATTACTTAAAACATATCTTTTTGATATTCCTCTTTCCCTATTTATTTCATCTACAACTCTTAATACATCTGTATAAGCTGATTCTTCTATTCCGAGTACATCAAGCTCCCAAGAATGAGGTACTCTGTAGTCATTTATCTTAGAATAAGACCATACAACTTCTTGTTCACCTATTCCACCATAGGCAGCTAAGCTACCTATTATCATCATCAATTGTATCAATTTTCTATTCATAATTTTTTATTTGTGTGATAAATATGAAGATTTATCTACACACCCTCCTTTTTAATTTCATTTTTAGAATTTTACATTTAGTTCAAGGTAGTAATTTCTTTCTGGGGCTGGAGTTGCATAATCTCTAGTTTCTCTTAAATTATATTTTTCATCAAGTAAGTTTTTAATTCCGAATTTAAGAGTAGAATAGCCATCTATTTTATACAGCAAGCCTGTGTCAACAGTTCCAACAGCTTTTATAGTATAGCTATACACATTGTCTTCTTTCTCTAGCTCTCTTGTTTGTTTTTTAGTAACATAGGTATAATTAGCAAGTGCAGATAAATTATCTGTAAGTTTATATTTTCCACCAACAGTCAATTTCATTTTTGGAACCATAGGGATTTTATCTCCTTTTTTGATGTCAAATTCATCTGATCCTTTTGTTACCTTTGCATCAACATAAGATAATGATTGGTTAAATGAAAATTTATTAAAATTTTGTTCTGTTTCAAGTTCCAATCCCATTCTTCTAGTTTTTCCAATATTTCTATATTTCCATCTTCTAACAGCAGGGTTTGTTACGCTAGAGTTTATTGTTGTAATTTCACCATCAGTATCTGTTGCATATAAAGATAATGCTATAAATGAATCAAAAATATAGTCTCTAAAGCCAATTTCAACTGTATCTGTTGTTTCTGCTTTTAAATTGTTAGCAACATAAATTGCAGCTGTATTTACTTCAGGTGGAGTGAAAAAACCATTGGGATTTGGGAGTTTAGTGTCATGAATTTTATCTGTTAATTGAGATGCGAAAGGAGTTACAAAACCTCTTTCATATCTGACATATGTTGATCCAGTGTCGCTGTATCTATGCATAAGTCCAAATTCACCTGCATAGTTAGTCATTTTCTCGTCTGTACGTATATTGTCATATTTTGCTTCAATCATAGGAGCACTATTGGGACCATTTTTTCTTTCTCCTTCATATTTAGTCCATTCTCCTCTACCTCCAAAAGTAAAGTCAAAACTATCAGTTATTTTAATTTTATTAAAAGAGTAGAGAGATTGTACTTCTTTAGTTAAATCAATATCTATGTTATTGATAACTGGTTTCATTTCAGATTCAGTTAATTTTCCATTTATTCCATTTTGATCTATATAAGTTTTCAAAATTTCAGATTCTACATGTGCATTTCTTTTATTATTAGCTTTTAAGTAGTCATAACCAAATATTGAATCCACAAAATTATTACTATAGCTTGCTTTTAGTTTTATTCCATCTTTGGTTTCTTTGAATTTTGCATCAAGAGTTGAGCTTACATTTTTAAAATCCATTTTTTCCTGCTGCCATGTAAGTTCTCTATTTGAGAGAACAATGGTAATATCATCAATACTATCAGCTGTCACTTTTCTTTCTTGAATTTGCTTATAACCAGTAAGTCCAAAAGATAAATTATCATTATATCTATGTTCAAAATCTAATGTATAACTATCATTGGTTTGGTCAGTATCCATATTAAGTCCAGGTGCCCTTCTATCAGAAATTAATTTTTCTTTTAATAATTCTGATGTAGAGTCAAATTTTTGCTTCCCATGTCTAGCTTGGAAACGAATTTTATTTCTATCATTTATTTTATAATCAAATCCTCCTAAATATAAAGTATCTTGAGTGTCGTCTCCCTCTCTATAACCTTCTGAATTTATATAATTAAATCCATAGTTTACATATAATTTATCAGTGACATTGTTTCCACCAGAGAATCCAAAACTTCTATTGTCATAAGAACCATATTTCATATCCATAAAGAAATTATCCCTTGTGGCATTTGAATTTGTTACTATGTTGATAACTCCACCAACAGAACCGCTTCCATAGAGAGTAACTCCACCACCTGGAATAATATCAATTTTTTTAATACTTTCAATTGGGATAGAGTTTATTGGAAGACTTGCCATGGCTTCTTCTGTTGGATTTATAGATATCCCATCTACCATTACTTTGACTTTTGATATTGATTTTTCTCCATTCCCCCTCATATCAATTTTAGGTCCAAAAGCAGTATTATTAACTATTACACCTGGAGAATCTTTTAAAACTTCTTCTACATTTTTGTAATTTTTTTCTTGGATTTGTTCCTGTGTAATAGTGTAAGTATTTTTAACCTCTTTAGGTTGTACTAAAAAATCTCGGGAATAATTTTTTTTTATTATTGTCTGATCAAGTTGAATAGTAGCATCTTTACTGTGTGATAATGAAGATAATAAAAATAAAAATAGTGCAATTTGTTGATTTTTTTTCATATGTAGTCTCCTCTAAAAAATAATATTAACATTAACATAATATCATAAATCAATTTTAAAAGTCAAATTATTTGTTTTAATATTCCAAGTATATCTTTTATATATTATTTGATAATCAAATTAAAATAAATAAAATTGATTGACATATAATTTTGAAAATTATAAAATAAAATTATATAAAAGTAA
>JAHHTB010000097.1 GCA_020024855.1 Fusobacterium sp. | reverse complement strand
ATAAAAAAGCTTCAAGCTGTAAATAAAATTTTATCTATTTACAGCTTGAAGACTTGTGCATCTATATTAAATTTTTGAATGGGCTAAAATTAATGTGCTGGAACAAATCCTTCTTCTTTTACTATCTCTTGTCCTTTATCAGATATTGCAAAATCTACTACCTCTTTTGTAACTCCATCTCTGTTTGAATCAACATACCAAAATACTTCTCTTGCTATTGGATAAGTTTTATTAGCTACAGTTTCAAAATTAGGTTTTACTCCATTTATTGCAAGTGAATCAACTGTATCATTCATATATCCCATACCAATATACCCTATAGCATATTTTGATTTTCCTACTTCTTGAAGTATAGCTTGATTTGATGGCATATATAAAGTATCTTGTCCATATTCAACTACACTTTTAGAATCTCCACCTCTTAATACCTCTTCTTTAAAATAAGCATGAGTTCCTGAAGATGAATCTCTTGAAAGAACTACTATTTTAGCATCATCTCCACCTAATTCTTTCCAATTTGTTATCTCTCCAGAAAATATTCCTGCTAGAGTTTTTGTATCTAAATCTTTAATATGATTATCATGATTAATAATAACTGTAATTCCATCATATCCTAAAACTATTTCATCTACATTTATTCCTTTAGCTTTTAAAGCCTCAACCTCTGAACTTTTTATATTTCTTGAAGCCATAGCAATATCTGCAGTATTGTTTATTAGAGAGGCTATACCAACTCCTGAACCTCCACCTGTTACTGCTATTCTTGCTTTTTTATTTGTTTTCATATATTCTTCCACTATTGATTGAGAAGCATTTAAAATTGTGTCAGAACCTTTAATTTGTACTACTGATGACTTTCCATATGCTCCCATTCCTGCTAAAACTATTCCAAACATTATAATACTTTTTCTAATTAACATTTTATCCTCCTTCAAATCTTAATTTTTAAATTTTTATTTTATGGTATAATTATAGTTCCTCTTTGTTAACAAAAAATAAATTTTATGTAAAAAAAATGTAAAATATTTTTTAAAAACTAAAAAAAAGTATTTACTTTTTTATAAATATAGGTTATATAGTAAATATAGATGTGTTATTTATTGTATAGCTTATTTTAAGGAGGATGGAACAATGACTAAAAAAGAATTTGTAGAAGACATCGCAACAAGAGGAGAATATACAAAAAAAGAAGCTGAGAAAATAGTTAATTTATTTTTAGAAACAGTTGAAGACAATCTAGAAAAAGGAAATTCAGTTGGTTTTGTTGGTTGGGGAAAATGGGAAATTGTAGAAAGAGCACCTAGAGAAGTAAGAAATCCTCAAACTGGTAAAAAAATGAAAATTAAAGCTAAAAAAGTAGTTAAATTTAAAGTTGGAAAAATTCTCGAAGATAAAGTTAAATTATCAAAATAAGTTTATAAATTTTTAAATAAAAACAGGAGTACTTAAAAATCCTGTTTTTATTTTTATCTTTTTAATGTATACTATCAATAATAATTTTTATATTATTATTTTTTAAACTAAAAAAGAGCTATACAATTATCTGGTACAGCTCTTTTTGTATTTTATTTTCTTATATTTGCTAAAAGAAGTGCAATATCATTTCCTGTTACTCCACTTATTCTACTTGCTTCACCTATTGAGATAGGTTTCACATCACAAAGACCAGCCTTAGCAATATTTGAAATTCCTTTTACGTTTATAAAATCAAAATCTTTTGGAATCATTATTCCTTCTAATTTTTTAAATTTTTCAATCTGCTCATTTTCTCTTTTTATAAAAATATCATATTTTGTTATAGTTTCTATTTGACTTGTAACAAATTTAGGATATGTTGATATATCTATTCCAAGTTCATGAGCTAAATTTTCATAAGTTATCTCTTTAAATTTTAATACTTCATTAGCTGTTGTTCCTTTTGTAAGTCTTTGTTCACAACCATACTTTTCTAATATATCATTTGCTACTCTCATAGAAACTTTTAATTCTTTTAGAAGTTCAACTTCTTTTTCAACATTTTTCTTGGCTTGTTTTAGATATTCTATTCTTTCAGAAGATACTATTCCTATCTCCTCCGCTTTCTCTAAAAGCCTCATAAAACCATTATCAAATCTAAGTGTTAATCTATACTCAGAACGTGATGGAAGAGCTCTATAAGGCTCTGGTGTTCTCTTATGAATAATATCATCAATCATAACACCAATATATCCTTCACTTCTATCAATTATAATTGGTTCTTTTCCTAAAGTTTTTCTTGCAGCATTTACTCCTGCTATAAATCCTTGAGCTGCTGCTTCTTCATATCCAGATGTTCCATTTATTTGTCCACCCATAAAAAGTCCTTCTATTATTTTACTTTCTAAGCTTGGATAAAGTTGATAAGCTGGAACATAATCATATTCAACTGCATATCCATATCTCACTATTTTTGCATTTTCAAGACCAGCTATAGTTTTAAGCATTGCATCTTGTGCAAAAGGTGGCATAGCAGTTGTAAGCCCATTTATATAAAGTTCATTTGATTCTCTTGATTCTAATTCTAAAAAAATTTGATGATTTGTTTTATCTGGAAAATTTAAAACTTTTCTATCTAGTGATGGACAATGTCTTGGTCCATGTGTTTCTATTATTCCTGATACTATTGGAGAATATTTTAATAAATCTTTTACAACTTGAATTGTTTCTTCTGTTGTATGAGTAAGCCACGTTGGAACAACACTATTCTCTTTTTTCTCTGTAAAAATAGAAAAATATCTTGGATGTTTTTCTCCTTCTAATCTTTCTGTCTTAGAAAAATCTACTGTTCTCATATCAACTCTTGGAGGAGTTGCTGTTTGGTATCTCTCTATATGTATTCCATGTTCTTTTAAACTATCAGAAAGTTTTTCAGCAGAATTTTCTCCTTGTCTTCCTGCTATATATTTAACATCCCCAATAACAATCCTTCCCTTTAAAAAAGTTCCAGTTGCAAGAACTACTGCTGAAGCTTCTATTTCTATCCCAAGTGCTGTTTTTACTCCTGTTATCTTATTATTATCAGTAATAATTTCTTCAACACAATCTTGTAATATATCTAAATTTTCAGTTTCTTCCAAAAGTTCTTTCATTTTTATTCTGTATAAATATTTATCTGCTTGTCCTCTTGTTATTCTAGCAGCAGGACCTTTACTTGTATTTAAATCTTTTAATTGAAGATTATATTTATCTGTATGAACTCCCATCTCTCCACCAAGTATGTCCATCTCTGCCACAAGATTACTTTTACCTGGTCCTCCAATAGAAGGATTACATGACATCATAGCTATTGTGTCTAAAGACATTGTTACTAGTAAAGTTTTTCTTCCTATTCTTGCTGCAGCAAGAGAAGCCTCTACTCCTCCATGTCCTCCTCCTACAACAACAACATCATATATATATTTCATTTTTTTCTCCTTGAATAAAATAATTATTTTTGTCTATATACATTTCTTAATTTTTAAAAATAAGAAACTGACCCAAATTTATAAAATTCTGAGTCAGTTCCAAAATAAAATTATTTTCCTACACAGAAATTACTGAAAATATGATCCAGTAAATCTTCATTTGAAATTTCTCCTGTTACTTCTGATAAAGAATCAAGAGCTTCATTCAAATCAACTGCTATAAGATCCATAGGATACCCCATATCTATTGTTTCAAGAATATTTTCTACAGCTCTTCTAGTTTTTTCAAGAGCAGATTTATGTCTTACATTCGTTATAACTAATTTTTCAGAACTATCTTCTACTTGTCCTGATACAACATATTCATAAATCTCATCTTCAAGATCTTCTATTCCTATTTTTTCAAGAGCAGATATTTCTATCCATTTCTTTACTTTACCTAGATTTTTTATATCTATTTTTCTTTCAATATCTATTTTATTAAGAATTCCAATGACTTTATCACTTTCTATTCTTTCATAAATTTCCATATCTTCTTTATCTAATTCTCTCGAAGAGTCAAGCACAAAAAGAACTAAATCAGCATTTTTTATAAGAGATTTTGACTTCTGTACTCCTATATTTTCAACTTCATCTTCAGTTTCTCTTATTCCTGCTGTATCTATCATAACAAGAGGAATTCCTTTTATATTAACTATTTCTTCAATAGTATCTCTTGTAGTTCCAGCTATTCTTGTTACTATAGCCCTTTCTTCTCTAAGAACTGAATTTAAAAGACTTGATTTTCCAACATTAGGTTTTCCTACTATTGCTGTTTTTACTCCCTCTTTTATCATCTTTCCTTTATCATAAGATGCTATAAGCTTTGAAGTAGTAGCTATTACCTCATCAAGATTATCTCTTAAATTTGCTGGAAGAGGGTCATCTATTCCTTCCTCAGGATAATCAAGTACAACATTAACATGAGCTGCTACATCAAGAAGAAGTTTCTTTAAAATAGTTATCTGTTCTTTTAAATCTCCTCTTAGTTGATTTAGAGAAAGGGAAACACTTTTCTCTGTTTTTCCATGTATTATATCCATAACTGCTTCAGCCTGAGTAAGATCAAGCCTTCCATTTAAAAATGCCCTTCTAGTAAATTCACCAGTTTCTGCAAGTTTAGCACCTTTTTTTAATACTAATTCAAGTACTTTTTCTGTAATAATATATCCACCATGACAATTAATCTCAACTATATCTTCTCTTGTATAAGTACGCGGTCCTTTCATAACAGATACTAAAACTTCATCAATAAGTTTTTCTCCATCATAAATATGACCATAAGTTATAGTATAACTCTTAAGTTCAGATACTTTTCTGCTAGATTTTGGTTTAAATATTTCACATAGTATACTAAGAGCTTCTTTACCAGAAATTCTTACTATACCTATTCCTCCCTCTCCTCTAGGAGTTGATATGGCGGCGATTGTATCAAACACTATACATCACCTCTTTATTATTTATAATATAACTTATTTTTTTCTTTTTATCACTATATATCTTTTTGGATCTCTTCCTTCACTAAAAGTATCTAATTCAGGATATCTATTAATAATTTCATGAATTATTTTTCTTTCTCTTGGAGGCATTGGATTTAATCTTACAACTCTTTTTGTTTTTATAGCTTTCATTGCCATTTTGTTAGCAAGTTCGACTAAAGTATCAGTTCTTTTTTCCTTAAATCCTTCTACATCAATATCTATTCTTGCATTTTTTATAAGAGAATTTAAAAGATATTCAAAACTATTTAATGTTTTTCCTTTTTTACCAATAATGATTCCTTTATCTTCTCCAGACAGATTTATTATATAATTTTTCCCGTCCATTCTTAAAAATTCCACATCAAGATTAAGTCCCATGTTTTCTAAAAGTTCTTTTGATTTTTCTAAAATTTCTGTTACTTTTTCTTTATCTATAGATAGTTCTTTTTTTTCTTCTAAAACTTCTTTTTCATCACTTTCTTCATTTTTCTTTTCAAGAGCCTGTTTTTCAGCTCTTTCTTTTCTTAAATCTCTTGCTATATTTTTTGGTTTTGATATAGTTTTTTCTTCAGATATTTTTTCTTCGGTATACTCAACTTCGTAAGTACCTTCTTTAGCAAAAAAACCAAAAAAAGATTTACTTTTTAATTTTTCAACTATATTTAAAATCTGATTTTCTTGAATATCCAAAACTCTCATAGCTCTTTTTTTAGCTTCGTCTGCTGACATAGCTTTTATCTCTATGATCTCTATTGTCATTAAAATCTACTCTCCTCTATTCATTACAAAATATTGTTGAATTACTCCTGCTAAACTTGAAGTTAGCCAATATAATTGTAATCCTCCTGGCATTTTATAAGAAATAAATATCATCATAATAGGGAAAATATACATCATATTTTTCATTTGAGGATTGTCATTTCCTCCCATTAATTTTTGTTGTATAAAAGAAATAGCTCCATTTAATACTGGTAGTATGAAATATGGATCAGGAGAAATTAATGAAAACCATAAAAATGTTTCATCTGGTACAATTCCATCTTTTCTTAATACACCAAATAAAGCCCATAATATAGGAAGTTGAATAAGTAATGGAAGACATCCTTTCATTGGACTTGCATTATGTTCTTTATATAATTCCATTGTTTTTTGACTTAACATTTGTTGGTCATTACCATACTTTTCTTTTAAAGCATCTATTTTAGGTTGAAGTTTTTTCATTTCTTTCATAGATTTATCTTGCTTTAATGTTAATGGTAATAAAACTAATTTTATAAGTATTGTTAAAATTATTATTGATAGACCAAAGTTTCCAGTTACTCCATAAATTGTTATTAATATTTTTTCAAATATGCCATATAAAAAATTCATCCTTTTTCTTCTCTCCTTAAATTATTTTTTATTTCTAGGTGGTACAGGATCATATCCTCCTACATGGTATGGATGACACTTTAAAATTCTTTTTATTCCCAAATAGCTCCCTTTTATTATACCATGTATTTCTATTGCTTCATAGGTATAGGCTGAACATGTTGGAATAAACCTACAATTTTTCCCTAAAAATGGGGATATAAAAACCTGATAAAATTTTATTAAAAGTAAAACAATTTTTTTCAAAACAAAATTAATGTTATTTATTATCCATAAGATTAAATTTTTTAAGAATTTTTTTAATATCATTTTCCATCTCCTGATATTTTAATTCTTTAAATTTTTCGCCTGCATTTTTCTTACCTACAAAAATAAGATCGTAACCTGTTTTTATATTTGGTCCATTAAGTTTATAATATTCTCTAAATAATCTTTTTATTCTGTTTCTACAAACAGCATTTCTTATTTGTTTACTTACTACAAATCCATATCTATTATATT
>JAHHTB010000096.1 GCA_020024855.1 Fusobacterium sp. | reverse complement strand
CTACTAATTCATCATTCTTTTCAATTTTTTCCATTTCATTTATATGAAATTTTCCTAAAATTTCTACATCATGCAAACCTTTTTCTTCTAAATATTTTTTTATAACATCCAATCTTTCAAAAGAAGCTGGTTGAACCCATTTTTCAGTGCCAGGTCTATCTAGTCTATTTAATTGAAGTTTTGTATACTTTACATTTTTAAGAAAGTTACTAAGTTCTTGTAGTTCTTTTTCTGAATCATTTATACCTTCTATGATAAATGTTTCAATATATATTTCACCATTAAATTCACTACCTAAAGCTTTTATCCCACTTTTGATTTTATCAATAGTTATATTTGCTTTAGGTCTATTTATTTTTTTCATTGTTAATTCTATCGCACTATTTATTGTAGGAATAATAATATCTGCTCTTTTTATTTCATCTCTTACATTTTTGTCATAAAGAAGTCCAGAATTTGTTATTACTACAACTTTTACATCTGTATTATCTTTTATCCAATTTATCATTTCTCCAAGATCACTACTTAAAGTAGGTTCTCCATCTCCAGAAAAAGTAATACAATCTGGTTTTACTGTTCTTAATACATCCTTTATCTCTTTTTTAGCTTCTTCTATATTTATATATGATCTTCTTTCTGTTATAAGTTTTTCTGTTATTCCACATTCACAAAATACACAATTCATATTACAAGTTTTGGGAGCTACTAAGTCAAGTCCTAAAGATATTCCTAGTCTTCTTGATGGTACTGGTCCAAATAAATATTTATACATAACTCCTCCTTGAGTTTATAACTCTATTTTAATTTTTCTTTAATTATAATTATACCTTTCTGTATAATATTTTCAATTTTTTTTATCTTTTTGTATTAATACAATTTTATAATTTTTTAAAATTTTTTGTCTAAAAATTTTATATTTGATTTTTATATCCATTTAGTGCTAATATTTATATGAAAATGTGTAAACAGGAGGTGTATATATTATGATTTGTGATATATCATATGCACTTGAAAAAAATCTGCTTTTAGAAGTTAAAAATAAACTTAAACTTCTTAATCAGATAGATATTGCTTCTACTTTAGAAGTTCTTTCAAAGGAGAATACTATAAAAGCTTTTAGAATTCTTTCAAAAGATACAGCAAGTGAGGTTTTTTCCTATCTTTCTTTAGAGAAACAACAAGAAATTATTGAGGCTAGTAGTGATGAAGAGTTAACAAGGATTATTGATGCTATGTTCCTTGATGATACTGTAGATCTTATAGAAGAAATGCCAGCAGGAGTTGTTGCAAAAATTTTAAAAAATACTTCCAGTGAAAATAGAAAATTGATTAATCAATTTTTAAAATATCCTGAAGATAGTGCTGGAAGTGTTATGACCGTTGAATATGTTTCTCTAAAAAATGATATGAATATTAAAGAAGCTTTAAAAAAAATAAGAAAAAAAGGAATAAAAAATGAAACAATCAATGATTGTTTTGTCATTGATAAAGAAAGAAAACTTCAAGGAACCATTCCTATAAGAGAATTAATTATAAACGAAGAAGATACTCTTATAAAAAATATTATGACTTATAATATAAAAAAAATTCAAGTTGATACAGACCGTGAAATTGTTGCTAATCTTTTTAGACATTATGATCTTTCTACAATGCCTGTTGTTGATAAAGAAAATAGATTGGTTGGTATTATCACAATAGATGACATAGTTGATGTCATTGATCAAGAAAATACTGAAGATTTTCAAAAGATGGCTGCTATGGAACCTTCTGATAAAGAATATCTAAAAGACTCTATATTTTCCCTAGCTAAACATAGAATACTATGGTTACTTATCCTTATGATTTCGGCTACTGCCACAGGTACTATAATAAGACGTTATGAGGATACACTTCAATCTGTCGTTATTCTTGCTGCATTTATCCCTATGCTTATGGATACTGGTGGAAATGCTGGATCTCAATCATCGACTCTTATTATTCGTGGTCTTGCTTTGGGAGAAATTAAAACTAATGATATATTAAAAATTTTATGGAAAGAATTTAGAGTGAGTATCGTTGTAGGATTTACTCTAGCTTTTGTAAATTTTTTAAGAATTTTTTATTTTGATAAAATAGGATTCACTATGACTTTTGTTGTTTGTGCAAGTCTTTTTATTACTGTTATTATTGCAAAAGTTGTTGGTGGAATTCTACCTGTAGCTGCTAAAAAATTAAAACTTGACCCTGCTATAATGGCTAGTCCTCTTATTACAACGATAGTTGATGCTTGTGCTCTTGTCATATATTTCACTTTAGCAACTACTCTTCTTCATATTTCTTAAAATAAAAATCCCTATATCTAGATTTATCTACATATATAGGGATTTTACCTTTTTAATTAAGCTTTTCTTCTATTTCTTTTTTTAGTTTATTATAATGTTTTTCTAATACTGCTGCTTTTTCTCCAAAAATTATTTGTAATCTATTTTCTCCAACTTTAATAATTTCTTCCGAACCTAATGTTTGAAGTTTTTCTGAATTTATTTTTGAAATATCTTTTACTTCTACTCTAAGCCTTGTTATACATGAATCTATTACTAAAAGATTTTCAATTCCCCCCAGTTCAACAAGAACTAAGTTACAAAAACATTCCTCTGACATCTTACTTGTATCTATTTTTTTAGGTGTCTCTTTCCCACGAAACTTATCAATAAAAATTTTTAACAACTCTGAAAATCTCCCTCTCTTCTCAGTATTTTTCATATTTTTCCTCCTTAAAATAATACAATTCATCTAAATTTTTAAAAAATTAAAAAATTTCACCTATCATGCATCTAGCAGATCCGCCACCATAAAACTCTATTGTTTGAATATCAGAATATACTATCTCTGTATCTTTTAAAATTCTTTCTTTTTGTTCTTCATTTAGAGAATCATATGCTGTTTTAGACATAACGATAAATCTTTTTTCATTTTTTCCAATAAGTTCTAATGTATTTCCTAAGAATTTTTTAACTTGCTCTAAAGAAATTTCTATAATTTCTTTCCCACTCTCTTCTAATTCTTTTCTCAATTTTTCTCTTTCTTCTTTTTCAGGAATACATTCTAAACACACAATTGCTCTATTTTCACCTATACTCATCATAACATTTGTATGATAAATTTGTTTTCCATCTTGAAAAGATGAAAATATAATAGGTTTATATCCTATTTCTTTACAAAATATTTTAAAAAGCTTTTCATCTGAACGTTGAGATAAAGAGCAATAAGCCTTTTTATTTTTTCTATCTAAAACAATACTTCCTGTTCCCTCTAAAAAAGTATTATCGTTCACTTTAAGACTATAATCTATAATATTTAAACTTTCTTTATTTATTATATCATATAATTTTTCTCTAAATTTTTTTAGTTCTTCTCTTCTATTATTTGCAAACATAGGATAAAAAAATAAAACTCCCTCAGCATGTGAACTAAACCAATTATTTGGAAATATACTATCTGGTGTTGATGGTTCATATGTATCCTGAATAATATTTACTTTAACACCCTTCTCAGATATTTTTTTAGCAAATAAATCAAACTCATTTACTGCTCTTTCATTAATTAATTCTATATTTTCATCATCAAAATTTTGATAATGATTATTAACAGCTGTTTCATAATTAAAATAAAATCTTGCAGGTCTTACCATTACAATATTATTTGTAACTTGATTACTCATAGTTTAACTCCTTGAAAATATTTTTATTTTTAAAACTTACTCTGTAACAAAGTCTTTCCTTTTTTATTATATCATTATAAATGTTTTTAGTGTAATATTTTTTATTTATCTAAATATATTACTCTATCTTTTTAATGGTATATTTTACTAAGACATCATAAGATTATTAAGATATTTTCTTATGCTAAATAGTATAATTCCCATAGTAAATAATACTATAGAAAGAGAAGCAAAAATTGCTAAAAATCCAATATTTTGAGTAAATCCTGCAATTTTTCCAGAAATAAAACTTGCTACAAACATTGTCATATACCACATTCCCATAAAGAAAGTTGAAAATCTTTTTGGAGCTAATCTATTAAACATCGCAATTCCTATTGGAGCTATACAAAGTTCTGAAATTGTATTAAAAAGATAAGCAAAAACTATAAACATCATATTTGCTTTTACTCCATTTGTAGTTCCACTTGTAGAAATAACTGAAATAGTCATAAAGGCAAAGGCTGTTCCCATTGAAAATATTCCTGTTGCCATTTTTACTGGGGTAGAAAATCCTTTTCTACCAAGTTTTTTCCATATTTCTGCTAAAACAGGAGCAAGGATTATTCCAAGAATTGCATTAAGAGCTGCAAACCATGGTACAGGAACTAAAAATCCACCTAAATTTCTATTTACATGATCTCTTGCATAAAGAGTTATTGAACTAAATGATTGGTAAAAACTTGTCCAGAATAAAATAACAAAAATTGCTGTTATTCCCATTGCCCACATTTTTTTCTTTTCTTCTTGAGAAAATTTATAAGTTAAAATATTCGTTTTTTCTTGGTCAACTGCTTTTTTAAATGGTTTTTTTCCAATCTCACCAAGATATTTTGGAGCTGTAAAAATAAAAAAGACTGTTCCTATAACTGCTATTAATCCCGCTATAAGAAACATCTCTCTATACCCAAAATGAAGTACTACTCCTGTTGCATCTCTTACAGCAAAAATTTTATCTGATACAATTCCTGCTGTAAAAGGTGCAAGGAAAGAACCTAAATTTATAAACATATAAAATATACTATATGCTACCTCTTTTTTATTTGGCTCTTCATTTGAAAATATATTTCCTACTAAACTACTTCCACTTGCTTTAAAAAATCCATTTCCTATAATTATACAAATAAGCCCTAAATATAAAATCTCTTTAATTGGACTATAAAATAAAATTATATCTCCTAAAGCTACAAATATTCCTCCAAGTATTACTGATTTTTGTTGACCTAAATAAGAATCTGCTAACCAACCACCAATAAGTGGTGTTAAGTGTAGTATTCCTACAAAAGTTCCATATAAAGTTGTTGCCTCTTTTATTGAAAGTCCTATTCCACCTTTTATAATTTGTGCTGTAAAGTAAAGAACAAGGAGAGTTGAAATTCCATGGTAAGCAAATCTTTCCCACACAATTGTTAGACACATAAGCCAAAAAGACTTGGGATACCTCTCTTTTGTTATTGATAAATTTTTATACATTTTAAACCTCCTAAAAAATTAATACTTTTTATTATACCTTATTTTCCTCTATTTTTAAAATATAAATAAATTAACTATATTAATAATATTTTTTTATAGATTTCTTTTTTGAAATATATTTTAAAAGAAAATTATGATATAATATTCATGTTGAATTTTAAGCTATGGAGGCAAAAGTAAAAATGGATAAAAGTTATGATATTAGTTTTCTTAATGAAAACAAAATAAACAAAATCCTCGAAATCTCAAAAGAAATATCTAATGATAAAGAAGAAGTAAGAAAAATAATAGAAAAATCTAAGAAAGCAGAAGGACTTACTCCTGCTGAAGCTGCTGCTCTTTTAAATATAGATGATGAAGAACTTTTAAATAAAATGTTTGAGGCAGCTCATACTGTAAAAGAAAAAATATATGGTAAAAGAATTGTTATGTTTGCTCCACTATATGTAAGTAATTATTGTGTTAATAATTGTAAATATTGTGGATACAAACATCAAAATGAAAATCTTTGTAGAAAAAAACTTACAAAAGAAGAACTTATTGCAGAAGTAAAAGCATTAGAAAAACTTGGACACAAAAGAATCGCTCTTGAAGCTGGAGAAGACCCTATAAACTGCTCTATTGATTATGTACTTGAATGTATAAAAGATATTTATTCTATAAAATTTAATAATGGAAATATTAGAAGAATAAATGTAAATATTGCAGCCACAACTGTTGAAAATTATAAAAAACTTAAAGATGCTGAAATAGGAACATATATCTTATTCCAAGAAAGTTTCCATAAACCTACTTATGAAGATTTCCATATCAACGGACCAAAAAGTAATTATGATTATCATACAACTGCTATGTTTAGAGCAAGAGAAGCTGGAATCGATGATGTAGGTATTGGAGTTCTTTATGGTTTATATGATTATAAATATGAAACTGTGGCTATGATAGTTTATGCAGATGCTCTTGAAAGACTTACAGGAGTTGGACCTCATACTATTTCTGTTCCAAGACTTAGAGCTGCTGAAAATGTAACTCTTAAGGATTATCCTTATCTTGTATCTGATAATGATTTCAAAAAACTTGTAGCAGTTTTAAGACTTGCTGTTCCTTACACAGGACTTATTCTTTCTACAAGAGAAGAAGCTGAATTAAGAGATGAAATTATTTCTCTTGGAGTTTCACAAGTAAGTAGTGGTTCTTGTACTGGAGTTGGTGGATATTCTGAAGCTGCTGAAAACACAGCACAATTCGAAGTTGGAGATAATCGTTCTCCTATGCAAATGCTTGAAAGCCTTATCAAATCTGGATATATTCCTAGCTATTGTACTGCATGTTACAGACAAGGACGTACTGGAGATAGATTTATGGAAATTGCAAAAAGTGGAAAAATTAATGTTATGTGTGAAGCGAATGCTCTTATGACACTTAAAGAATTTCTTCTTGATTATGCTGATGAAAATTTAAGAAAACTTGGAGATGAAACTATTTTAAAAGCCCTTGAAAATATGCCTAATGAAAATTTTAAAGAAAAAATCAAGGGATATTTAAAAGAGATCGAAAACGGAATCAGAGATTTAAGAGTCTAATACAAAATGAGCTTTTAAATTGATAACTAAATTTTATCAATTTATAAAGCTCTTTTTTATTATTAAAAAAAATTTGAATCTCTTTAAAATTTATTAAATAAATTGATAACT
>JAHHTB010000095.1 GCA_020024855.1 Fusobacterium sp. | reverse complement strand
TATAAAAAATGGTGTAAAATTATAGAATAAAATAAAAAGGTTCAGGAGGAATTTTGTGCTTGTAGATAGAGAATTTGGAAAAAAATTAATAGAAGAGTTAAAGAAACAAAACAAGACAGTAGTATTTACAAATGGGTGCTTTGATATTCTTCATGTTGGACATTTAAGATATCTTAATGAAGCCAAAAAACAGGGGGATATTCTTATAGTAGGTGTAAATTCGGATAATTCTGTAAAAAGATTAAAAGGTGAAACAAGACCAATAAATAATCAATTTGATAGGGCAGAAATGCTTTGTGGATTAAAAGCAGTTGATTATACAGTAATTTTTGAGGAAGATACACCTGAAAATCTTATTGGAGAATTAAAACCTTCAATTCATGTTAAAGGTGGAGATTATACAAAAGATGATCTTCCTGAAACAAAAATAGTTGAAAGTTATGGTGGAGAAGTTAGAATACTTACTTTTATAGAAGGAAAATCAACTACAAATATAGTAAAGAAAATCCAAGGATAAAGGTGAAGAAATGAAAAAAATATTAAAATTTGATGAAATAAATAAAATTGCTGAAAGGCTTGCAAACTATGTAAAAGAAGGAGATGTGATTGCTTTAATTGGAGATCTTGGTACAGGAAAAACAACTTTTACTAAAAAGTTTGCAGAAACTTTAGGGGTAAAAGAAAATCTAAAAAGTCCAACATTTAATTATGTTCTTGAATATTTTTCAGGAAGACTTCCATTATATCATTTTGATGTATATAGGTTAGGAGAACCTGAAGAAATTTATGAAGTTGGTTATGAAGATTATTTGAATAGTGATGGAGTAATTTTAATTGAATGGGCAGATATAATAAAATCTGAACTACCAAAGGAATACATTGAAATAAGATTAGAATATGATGGAGATGAAACAAGAAAAGTATCAATAGAATATATTGGTAATAAAGAAAAAGAAAAGGAGATGCTGAAATATGTTGATTTTAGCGATTGATACTTCAACAAATGTAGGAACAGTTGCACTATATTCAAATGAAATAGGAGTTGTTGGAGAGATAACAATAAATATAAAAAGAACTCATTCTGAAAATGTAATGGTTGCTATTGATAATTTATTAAAAATTACAGAGCATACAATAAAAGATGTGGATAAATTTGCAGTAAGTATTGGACCTGGTTCTTTTACAGGAATAAGAATAGGTGTAGCAGTAGCTAAAGGACTTGCTTATTCTACAGGAAAGTCCATAGTTGGAGTAAATGAACTTGATGTAATAGCTCATAATATTTCAGAAACAGATTGTGAGATAGTTCCTATTATAGATGCAAGAAAAGAAAGAGGATATTATTGTAGGTATTCTTATAAAAATGGAGAGATTGTAAGAGAAGAAGATTATAATGTAGGTGAAATAAGAGAATATCTTGAAGATAAAAAAGATAAGAAAATCTTATTTACAGGAGATGGAGCCTTAAAATATAAAAATTTAATCAAAGAGATTATGGGAGAAAATGCAAAATTTGCAATAAAATCATTAAGTTTACCAAAAGCTAGTATAATTGCAGAAATTTCAGAAAAGATAGAAGATAATCTTTATACATTAGAACCATTTTATTTAAGTAAAGCACAGGCAGAGAGAGAAAAAGAAAGAAAAAATTAAAAATATCTTCGGTAACAGTTGTTACCGAATTTTTTATTTTTTGATGATAACATACATATGAAAAATAAATTTTAAAGGAGGACTAGGATGTTTTGTTATCAATGTCAAGAAACAGCAGGAAATAAAGGTTGTACAGTAAGAGGAGTGTGTGGAAAATTTAATACAACTTCTGATCTTCAAGATTTATTAATATTTGTAACAAAGGGTGTGGTAAATTACACAAATCAACTTAGAAAAATAGATAGTAAAAAATTAACTTTAGAAGAGAATAAATATATTCTTAACTCTATGTTTATAACAATTACAAATGCAAATTTTGATGATATTGAAATAGTGAAAGAAATAAAAAAAGGAATAAAAATAAGAGAAAATATAAAAGAAAAACTTTTATCATTAAATGTAAAATTAAATGAAAAATTTGAAAACTCTCTTATGAGTAATTTAGATTTTAAAAGTGTAGAAGAAATGTATGAAGTTGCTAAAAAAGTTGGAGTTTTAAGAACTGAAAATGAGGATATTAGATCTTTAAGAGAAATTATTACTTATGGAATAAAAGGAATGTGTGCTTATGCAGAGCATGCTATGAATTTAGGAAAAACTAAAGATGAAATATTTTTCTTTATTGAAAAGGCACTTTTAGCAACAGAAGATAATAGTTTAACAGTAGAAGAGTTAATAAATTTAGTTATTGAAACAGGAAAATATGGTGTAGATGTAATGGCTTTACTTGATGAAGCTAATACATCAAAATATGGAAATCCTGAAATTACAAAAGTTAATATAGGGGTTGGAAAAAATCCAGGAATACTTATTTCAGGGCATGATTTAAGAGATATAGAAATGCTACTTGAACAGACAGAGGGAACAGGAGTAGATGTTTATACTCACTCAGAAATGTTACCAGCACATTATTATCCAGCATTTAAAAAATACAAACATTTTGTAGGAAATTATGGAAATGCTTGGTGGAAACAGAAAGAGGAGTTTGAAACTTTTAATGGACCTATAGTTTTTACAACTAACTGTATAGTTCCACCAAAAGTAGATGCTTCATATAATGATAGAGTATTTATAACAAATGCAACAGGTTATCCAGGATGGAAAAAAATAAAAATAAATGAAGATGGAACAAAAGATTTTTCTCAAGTAATAGAGATGGCTAAAGGGTGTGAAGCTCCAAAAGAAATAGAGCAAGGTGAGATTGTAGGAGGATTTGCTCATAATCAAGTTCTTCTTTTAGCTGATAAGATAGTTGAAGCAGTAAAAATAGGAGCAATAAAGAAATTTTTTGTAATGGGTGGTTGTGATGGAAGAGTAACTTCAAGAAGTTATTATACAGAATTTGCAGAAAAATTACCTAAAGATACTGTAATACTTACAGCAGGTTGTGCAAAATATAGATACAATAAGTTAAATTTAGGAGATATAAATGGAATTCCAAGAGTATTAGATGCAGGACAATGTAATGATTCTTATTCTTTAGCAGTTATAGCTCTTAAATTAAAAGAAGTATTTGGTTTTGAAAATATAAATGATCTTCCAATAGTATTTAATATTTCTTGGTATGAACAAAAAGCCGTAATAGTTCTTCTTGCTCTTCTTTATCTAGGAGTAAAAAATATACATTTAGGTCCAACTCTTCCAGCTTTTATTTCTCCTAATGTAGCTAAAGTATTAGTAGAAAACTTTGGAATTCAAGGAATAGGGACAGTAGATAAAGATATTGAAAAATTTTTAAAATAAAAAATATGACTTTTCCCTTATAAACAATAATCATTCATAATGTTTATAAAATGAAAAACATTTAAACTTTTTTTGAATAAAAATGTTGACAGTTTGACAAGTTATAAAACCTATGATAGATTATAAACAAGTTATTTTTAAGGAGGGAAAAATGAGTAATATATTTAAAGTAGATATAGACTCTTTTGAAAAAGAAGTTTTAAGATACTCAGGAGTTGTTCTTGTTGATTTTTGGGCAGAATGGTGTGGACCATGTAAAATGCAATTACCCATTTTAGAAGAACTTTCAGAAGAATTTCCTAATATAAAAATATGTAAAGTTAATGTTGATGAAAATACAGATTTAGCTATAAGATTTGGAATAAGAAGTATACCAACAATGTTAGTTTTTAAAAATGGAATTAAAGTAGAGCACTTTGTTGGGTTAAAACATAAAAATGAACTTTCAGGAAAATTACAACTATTATAAAAAATTTTTAGACAGCAGAATGAAGTAATGTTTTATTCTGCTGTTTTTATTTTTATTAGAAAATTTGTTAAAAAAAATAAAAATAATTGAAATATACTTTTGAAACTCTATAAAAATAAATGAATATATGGTATAATCAAATGAAATATTATTATATAATTACATTAAAACAGAGGGGTATTTTTTATGAAGAAAAAAATATATCTTCTTTTAGCATTGATGCTTGTTTGTATGAAAGCATTATCTGAAGATGAAATTTTAGAGAAAAAATCAGATAAACAAGATACAGAAACAGAAGTTGAGATAAACTTAGATGATGATAATCTAACCTCAACCAATGGAATAGATATACTTTACGGAGATAATAAATTTAAAGTATTCAATGTTAGAAGAGATGAACCTAAGAACAAAATGTATATTGATGGAAATTTTACTCTTGATTCTTATCAGCCAACTGGTGATATAAGAATGGAGTCAAGAGATGGTGTTGCTCTTCTTGATGGAACGGAAGCTACTTTTGGAAAAAGCTTTGGTTATATGGAAGTAGGAAAAGTAACAGGGGCAGAAGCTCCTAATGATAAAATATACTTTGGTGGAGAAAGCACCGAATTTAATAGAGGTGTAGTTTCTCTAAAAAATGCATGGTTTACAACCGATCCCAAAGTTAATGATCATAGAAATTTAAAAGGGCTTGGATATTATTTACAAAGTGATGAAATAAAAATAGAACCTAATAAACAAGTAACATTAACAGGTTCTGATTTATTTATACAAGATCATGATGTTATGCCTTTTACATTTCCTTGGTATAGATTTAATATAAGACAAGGATCTGAAGTTCCATTATTCCCAGTTTGGGGAGATGAAGATGACTATGGTTGGACAATCTCTACAGGGGTTTTATATGAAAGTAAGGATAATAAATTTAGAGGAGGATTTGCACCTAAATTTGGAGACCAAATGGGGTTCCTTATAGGAAGAATGGAAAACTGGTATGATACAGGAATTTATGGAGAATCAAGATTAAATATTACTGATTTACTTGTTCATAAAAAAGGTGAGCAAAAAATAGATTCAGAAACAAAAAGACCAGAAGCAAGTCATGATGATAGATGGGATATAGAATATACTCATAAATATGAAGGAAATTATGGTTATTTTGATTTTGGTGTTCAAAGTATGACCTATAATATGAATGAAAATTTAAAAGATATTATAGAAGATTATGATACACAAGGAAGATTTAATCATTATGATAAAGAAACGGGAAAATATCTAAATGATAGACCTTTAGGAGATATTCCAAATATGGGAGATCACTCTAATTTCTACACATTAGATAGTTCACTGACGGGACTTGGAACAAGAAAAGATATTTCTATTGATGCAAAAGTAAAATTAACTGATGATAAAAAAGCATATCAATATATAGTAACAGATCAAATTGATGATTTAGGATATGACTCTCAAGTTGATAATGATTTATTTTCAAATATATCTTTAGTAAAAGATAATGAAAATTATAAATTTAGTGGATACTATAATTATTTATATGATATGGATCCAGGTTCAAATATAGATGATTTACAATCAAGAGCTGAAGATTTTGGTTTTGGATTTGAAGATAAAAGACATAAAATATCATTTAGTTATGATGAAGCTAATGGAGATAAATATAGAAGGTTAAATTCATGGGAAAGAAACCCAGACTTAAGTAAAAAAAGACAGAATTTAGATAAAAAAGGCTTATATGCTGACTATGTTCCTTGGACAGTTTCACAGTATGATATTTATGATAGTCGTAAATTAAGTACAGCTTTTGGAGAATATAAATTAACAAATGATATATCATTTAAAACAGGATATGACTTTAGTTTTTCAGAAAAAGAATTAAATCTTGAAAATGATCCAATGAGAGAAAATGTTTTTGGAAAAGAAAGCAGATGGAGTCAGTACAATAGATTTGAAGATGTTGTTTATGAAAAAACTAGAGAAGATAGAGCATATGTAAATCTTTATACAAGTATAGTAAACTTTATTTTTGCTGGTGGTAAAAGTGAAGAAACTATCCATACTAGAGAAGGATTAAATAGTAGTACAAGTTATAGAGTTTATAAAAATGATTCTGATTTCTATGAATTTGGAATTAATAAAAATGATATAAATTTAGGGTACCTTGGAGAAATTGATATTTTTGGAAATATTAGACAGGATAAATATACTTCAGGAAAATATACTTCAAAAATAAATGATTTTAAGGACACAGAAAATAATGATAAGACAACAAGATACCAAGGTGGTTTAAACCATAGAGTAACTATTTTTGATAACTCTTCAAACTCAAATAGAATAGCTGATATTGGACTTGATAATGAATTTTCTTTCTTCTGGCAAAATTACAAATATGATGGAAATGAAAATCAAGAGTATGGAAGACTTATTAATAAAGAAAATATTTATAAGTATGGAGATAAAATAACCTTTGAACTTGGAAATACAGAAACAGTTTACACAGGAGATTACACAGTAAAAGAAAGACCAAGTAATGATGAAAAAACTGGTGAAATCTTTAAAAATAAAGTGGATTTCCTTGTAGATGGAGATAAGGCATTTAGTGTGTATTATAATGATAATAAAAAATATACAATGCCATATACTTATGAAAGTACAGATATAAATACGTTATCTAATAATTATTACAATGATTTAAGTTATAAAGATTATGGAACAAATATTTATCTTGGAAATCATGAGTTTTATTATAAAAACCAAGGTATAGATTTCAGAGATAATAACTTTATACCTTTTAAAAATGCAACAAGTAGTATCTTAGATGAAAAGATAAGAGAAAATGTATTTGGTTACACGTATAGTTTTGATGATAACAGATTAAATTTTGAATACACAGAAGGTAAAGACAGAGCATCAGTTGGAAACATAGATGTTCTTGATATTAACAATAAAACCTATGCAGTTTCATATTTAAATGGTGGAGAGATAGAACATTCTTATGGTGTAAAATATGAGGATTATCAAGGAAA
>JAHHTB010000094.1 GCA_020024855.1 Fusobacterium sp. | reverse complement strand
GAATGAAAGCAAAGAGTTTTCTTAAGAAAATAAAAATATTTATAAATAAAAAATATCTTTTTAATTAATTTTATTCGTGGTATAATTACAGAATAGGTAAAATTTTAGAAAGATTAAAAATCTAAAGGAGGAACAAGGTAATGCATATATCAAAAAGAGCAATGGAAATGAATTATTCACCAATTAGGAAATTGATTCCTCTGGCCGATGATGCAAGAAAAAGAGGAATAAAAGTATATGCTTTAAATATAGGACAACCAAATATAGTAACACCAGATACATTTTTCACAGGACTTCATAATTATAGTGAAAAAATTGTAAAATATTCTGACTCAAGAGGAATAGAAAAACTTATAGAAAGTTTTATAGAAAGTTATAAAAAGAATGACACTTTTTTTGAAAAAGAGGATATTTTAATAACTCAAGGAGGAAGTGAAGCAATATTATTTACTCTTATGGCAATATGTAATGAAGGAGATAATATTTTAGTACCAGAACCATTTTATTCAAATTATAGTAGTTTTTGTCATTTTGCAGGAGCAGAAATAACTCCTATTGAAACAAAAATAGAAAATGCTTTCCATTTACCAAAAATGGAAGAGATAGAAAAATTAGTAACACCTAAAACAAGAGCAATTCTTTTATCAAATCCATCAAATCCAACAGGAACAGTTTATACAAAAGAAGAAGTTCTTATGATAGGAGAAATAGCTAAAAAATATGATTTATACATATTAGCAGATGAAGTTTATAAACAGTTTATTTATGATGCTACCCCATACACTTCATTCACTCATATAAAAGATTTAGAGGAAAGAGTAGTTCTTCTTGATAGTATTTCAAAACACTATAGTGCTTGTGGTGCAAGAATTGGACTTATTGCAAGTAAGAATAAAGAGCTAATGGCTATGATTTTAAAATTCTGTCAAGCAAGATTATGTGTGTCTACAATAGAACAACATGCAGCAGCAAATCTTATTAATACAATGGAAAGTTATGTAGAAGATGTAAGAGAGAAATATAAAAATAGAAGAGATCTTTTATTTGCATATCTAGATACCATGCCAGAAATTCTTTGTTCAAAACCAGCTGGTTCATTCTATGCTTTTGCAAAACTTCCAGTAGATAGTGCTGAAAAATTTGCTAGATGGTTATTAAGAGAGTATTCATATGATAACCAAACTATCCTTATAGCTCCAGGACCTGGATTTTATCAAACAGAAGGAAAGGGAGAGCAGGAAGTAAGATTTTCATTCTGTACAAGTGTAGATGATATTGAAAATGCAATGATAGTTTTAAGAAGAGCTTTAAAAGTATATAGAAAAGATGTAATGGGAATTGAAGAATAATGAAAAATGTAAAAAAAGTTGATTTTAAAGGAAGTGTAATTTTAAATCCTGTTCCTGTTGTGCTTATTACAAGTAGAAATAAAGAGGGAAAGGATAATGTGTTTACAGTAGCATGGGTGGGAACAGTTTGTACAAAGCCACCAATGCTTTCAATCTCAATAAGACCAGAAAGACTTTCATATGAATATATAAAAGAGAGTATGGAGTTTACAGTAAATCTTCCAAGTGCTGACCTTGTAAAAAAAGTTGATTACTGTGGAGTTCGTTCTGGTAGAGTCGTAGATAAAATAAAAGAGATGAATTTCTTGATGAAAGAGGGAGAAAAGGTATCAGCTCCATATATAGATGATTGTCCTATAAGTATAGAGTGTCAAGTAAAACAGATAATGCCTTTAGGAACTCATGATGTTTTTATTGCTGAAGTTGTTTCTTCACATGTAAATGAAGATTTAATGGACGAGAATGGTAAAATTCATTTTGAATGGGCTAACCTTGTAACTTATTGTCATGGAGAATATTTTCCAATGACAAAAAATTCAATTGGTAGTTTTGGATATTCAGTGATGAAAGAAAAAACAAAAGCAAGAAAAGCAGAAGAAAAAACTAGAGAGATAACTAAGAAAACAAAATCTTTTGTAGATAAAAAAACTAATAAAGATAGTGAAAAGTTTAAAACAAAGACAAAAAGAAAAAGAGTTTTTAAAAAGATAAAGTCAGAAAAATAAAATTCTTGAATATCTTAGATTAGGAGGAAAGAATGGATATTATAAAATCAGCAAAAGATTTATTTGATTCTGAAATAAGAGAGTTACAAAGAGTAAGAGATAATTTAGATGAAAATATAGAAAAAGTGGTAGAGCTTATTTTAAATTCTAAAGGAAAAGTTGTGATTACTGGAATTGGAAAATCAGGACTTATAGGGAAAAAAATAGCAGCTACTTTAGCCTCAACAGGAACACATGCAATATTTATGAACTCAGCAGAGGGGCTTCATGGAGATTTAGGAATGATTTCAAATGGAGATGTTGTAATAGCTATTTCAAATAGTGGAAATAGTGAAGAAGTAATCTCACTTATTCCGTCAATAAAAAGAATAGGTGCATCAATTGTTGCTATGACAGGAAATAAAAATTCTCCTTTGGGAAGAGCAGCAGAATATGTACTGAATATAGGAATAGAAAAAGAGGGGTGTCCTTTAAATCTTGCTCCAATGGCATCAGCTACTTCAACTCTTGTAATGGGAGATGCACTTGCTGCAATTCTTATTAAGAAAAGAAATTTCAAACCAGAAAATTTTGCTGTATATCATCCAGGTGGAACTCTAGGAAGAAGACTTCTTATGAAGGTAAAAGATATTATGCATAGTGGTGAAGAATTACCTCTTATTTCAATTAATTCTAATGTAGATGAAATAATTTTAACAATGACTAAGAAAAGACTTGGTGCTGTTTGTGTCATGGAAAATGAAATCATGAAAGGGATAATAACAGAGGGAGATTTAAGAAGAGCACTTTCTCATAAAGAAAAATTCTTTAATTTGAAAGCAGAAGATATAATGACAAAAGACTTTACACAAGTTGAAGAAAATATAATGGCAATAGAAGCTTTAGATGTAATGGAAAACAGAGAAAGTCAAATTTCAGTTTTACCAGTGATGAAAGAAGGACATTTAACAGGAATCGTAAGAGTACATGACCTTTTAAATGTTGTAGGAAGATAAAAAACAATTTCTTATTAAAAAGATAAATAATTGACAAACAAAGAAAAGTTTTATATACTAAGGGTACAGAATATAAAATTAATATTTTAAGGAGTGATTAATAGATGGTAACTAAAGATAGCAACATATTAGAAGCAGCAAGAAAATATCCTGTAATAGGAATGGTATTTAGAAAATATGGATTAGGATGTATAGGATGTATGGTAGCATCAGGAGAATCTTTAGGAGAAGGGCTTGCAGCTCATGGACTAAATGCAGATGCAATTATAGCTGAAATCAATATGTTAATTGAAGAGCAAGAAAAAGCAGCAAAATAGTTTAAATAAAAAATTCCTCAGGAGTTTTCCTGAGGTTTTTTTATTACTTTTTATTTTTTAAAATTTTAAATGCTCCTGTGAAAAAAACAATTGCAAGAATAAAAATTATACAATATCTGATAAAAATAAAATCAACAATTTTTGTGTAGATAAAACATGATATAGTGATAATTAATATTCTATAAAAATATTGAATAGGAGAAAATAATTTGTAATTAAGTTTTTTTCTTGTAATAATTTCATGGAAAATAAATAGGAAAAAATATGAAGCAAGAGTTGTAAGAGCTGCTCCAAAACTTCCATATTTTGGTATAAAAATATAGTTAAGAACAAGATTTATTATGGCAGAAAAAGATGTTCCAAGAGCTATATAATTAGTTTTTTTAACATAAAATTCATAATTCACAGGGAAGCTATATAAAAATATAAAATAGCAACCAAAAATTATCCAAGGAAGAAAATATTTTCCAATCCAATAATCAGATGAACCCATAAATCTTACAATTTCAGGTGAAACAAAAATAAATCCCATAGTAACAAGAGTGAAAAAATCAAGATAATTTTTGCTATACACTTTTATTTCATCATGGCTATTATCTTTTAATTTTTGGAAATACCATGGAACCCAAGCACTTCCAAAAGCTCCAGCAGCAGTACTTAAAATAGTTCCTATTGTGTATGTAAATCCATAAATTCCTGTTTCCTCAAGCCCAATAAATCTTTCTATCATCATTCTGTCAGAGCTAGTAAGAACAATGTGAGATAGATTATGAAGAATAAGAGGAAGTCCAAGAGTTAGACAAAAAATAAAATGTTCCTTTTTAAATGTAGGTTTCTTTTTTAAAATTATTTCTAAGTAAAAATATCCACCAAGGATAATAGAGGGAACAACAGCCCCTAAAATTTTTCCTGTAGCTTTTTCTATCTGTGGAACAGATGTGATAAAGAAAATGGAAAGTCCCACATTTAAGATAGTGTAAAACATAGAAATAAAAAGTTGTTTTTCTGCCTTACCATCAAATCTTAAAATTGTACTTTTAAATGTTACTCCCAAAGTGAAAAAAGAATGAAGCAACATAAGAAAGATAAGATTTATAGAAAGTCCTGAAAATTCAGATAACTTTTTAGAAAAAGTCATTATAATAATACTAAAAATTGCAAAACTTATAAATGAAAGAATAACAATGTTTGAGTTATACTCTCTATATTCATCTTCTTCATAAGTAACTTTTGCATTTTGAATTGTACTAAATGTTTGAAGACATAAGAAAATTACAACAACAGCCTGCCAAGCAGTATAAAGAGATGTTATACCAAAATCTCTTGTAGTAAGTATTCTTGTATATAATGGAAGTGTTAGGAAATTTACTCCTTGAAGAATAAAAGTTCCTAAGGTGTAGTATGCTCCATTTTTAATAAGATTATTTGAAAAAATTTTTTTAAACATTTTTATCTCCATAATTATTTTTTAGAAGAAATTAATATTATTTAAAATCTTCAAGTTTAACATCTCCAAATTTTTTAAGAAGTTTATCATGTATTCTTGAACCATAAAAATCAATTTGAACATCTTTATTAAGATTCATTACACTTGTTGAAAATATAGTGATAGCTTTTTTAAAGTTGCTATCCATAAGAGAAAAAAGTTCAAATGGGAAAGGTTTATCAAGTATGATTGCCTTTGGAAAAATATCTCTATAAGAAGTTTTTTCTCTTGGGTGTGTTTTTATAACAGTTTTACTTTCATCATAATTTTTCATTATATTTTTATATACTTCAATTTTTTCATCTTCTGTAAGAACATTATCTTCAGAAAGTGGTTGAGTTAAAAGTATATTTTCTTTTTCAGAAAGTTCTTTTAAAAGAGAAGTTTCAAGTCCAAAAACACGAAGAATTTCAGATTTTTTTTCATCAGTAGAACTATACCATAAATTTTTTAAAGAGATAGTTTCAATCTTATTCTTAAGTCTTTGTGGAATATTATCAGCTTTCTTTGTAAGATATATTTTTGAAATACTTTTACTAAATCCATAAGGATAATAAAGATAAGTAGCATATTTAAACATTTTTAAAAATATGCTTTCTCTTTTTATTTGAGCATCAACTTCAGGCATAGAATAATAGTTTATAATTCCATCTTCAATAACTTGGAAATTGTGATTTTTAATAAAGTAACCAGCTCCAGTAAGATGGTCACCACCAAATACATTAAGATTTTCAAGATTATTATTTTTTACAAGCTCTTTCATAAATTTATACATCTTTATTCTCTTTTTCATACTGTCAAATTTTGAAGAAGCATTTTCTTTTTCAATAACAATAGAATTATTTTTAAAAATATCTTTATTAACATTTATAGAATTTCCAAAAATAAAAAATGTTTCATCAACAGAAGTTTTAGTAATAAGCATAAAAATAAGAAGAGAGTAAAGGCTATCTGTGATACAGATATTTTTATATTTCAGGCTGTTTTTGTTCATTTGTAATTTCTCCTTTTATTAGCTTTCTGATGTTATTTGTAAGGCTCACTGAAAAATAAAGTAGGGTTTCTTCAAAAATATTATTTTTAAATCCTGAAAGATTTTTAAAGAACCATCTATATTTTTTTTGTTTTTCAGAAACATTTTCTTTTTTATGGTATGCTCTATAAAGAATAACTTTGTAATAACTTATTATAAGTTTTGAAAGAACTGTTTTTCCTTTTTGAGAATCACATGATTTATAAATTTCATAAAGAGAGTAACAGATTTTTTCAAGAGAGATATTACTTTTATCTGTAACTTTACTCATAATACTTCCTGAACGTTGTCTATAAAAATAAAAAGGACAGTCAAAATACTCTATTTTTTTTGCTTTCATATATACTTTTGGAGTAAATTCACTATCTTCATGTAAAATTCCCTCAGTAAAGAAAAGATTATTTTCAATTAAAAAATCTTTTTTATAAAAACTAGCTACAACTTCCTCTCTAAAACATTTTGGTTTTTCAAAGGTATTGTGGAAAAAATCTATTCCACTTACACAACCACAATTTTTTATAAGTTCAGAACGGAAAAGAGGCTCTCCAGTTTTTCCATCTCTATAATACATAAGATTTCCAATAATGACATCTAAATCTTTTTCCATTCTTCTTTGTAATAAATCTTCAAATACTTTTACATCAATAAAATCATCACTATCAATAAAAGCAATATATTTTTTACTAGCTTTTTTAATACCAAGATTTCTTACAGATGAAAGCCCACCATTTTCTTTTTGTATAAGGAGAGTTTTTTCAGGATATTTTTCAGAGTATTCTTTTGCAATAGAATAGCTATTATCTGTTGAACCATCATCAATAAGAATTATTTCCATATCAGGAATATTTAGTTTGTAAAGAGAATCTAAGCATTCATTAAGATATGTTTCAACATTATATATAGGAACAACTATACTTATCATAGGTTACACCACCTGTTTTTATAAATATCAATTACAATTTTTTCATCAAAAGTATTAAGAATATGTTTTCTACCATTTTTTCCAAAGGCTATCTTTTCATC
>JAHHTB010000093.1 GCA_020024855.1 Fusobacterium sp. | reverse complement strand
AAATTGGGCGGTAATAAAAGAAAAAATAAAAATAGATAAAAAAGAAATTAGGAATAAGTATAATTTTTCAGAAGATGAGTATATAGCAATTTTTGGAGGGAATATAGGAAGATTACAACGATTAGAAAATATTTTATCTCTTGCTGAGAAATGTTTAAAAAATAAAAAAATAAAATTTTTATTTATTGGAAGTGGTTCAGAAAAAGAAAGATTAGAAAAGTTGGCTAAAGAAAATAATCTTTCAAATGTCACTTTTATCAATCAAGTTCCAAGAGAAGATTATGAAAAAATAACAGCTTCTTGTGATGTTGGACTTGTAAGTTTAGATGAAAGATTTACAGTACCTAATTTCCCATCAAAAACAACTGATTATTTTAAACTTTCTCTACCAATACTTGCTAGCCTTGACAGATGTGCTGCAGAAGATTATGGAAACTTTTTACAAAATAAAGTTAAAGGTGGACTATTTGCAGAAGCAGGTAATACTGAAGAGTTATATAACCAGTTTATGAAACTATATAGTAATGAAAATTTAAGAAAAGAATTTGGAAATAATGGAAGAAAATATTATGAAGAATATTTAGGTGTTGATAGAGCCTATGAAACTATTATGAATGAAATTATTTAAGGAGTAAAAATGTTAAAAGAATTAAAAATATGCAATAGTTGTGTTATGGATACATCAGATAAAACACTTACTTTTGATGAAAATGGAATATGTCCTCGTTGTAATGAATACAATAAAAGAATTGTAAAATGGTGGAATCATGGATTTGGGCATGAAGAAGAATTAAATAAAATTTTAAAAGAAGTAAAAAAATCAGGAGAAGGCAAAAAATACGATTGTATCTTAGGATTAAGTGGAGGACTTGATAGTAGTTATTTACTTCATTTAGCTGTAGCAAAATGGGGTTTAAGACCTTTTGTTTTTCATGTTGATGCTGGTTGGAATTTACCTGTCGCAGAAACTAATATTCGTAAAATATGTGATAAATTAAATGTAGAGCTACATACTGAAAAAGTAGATTTTGAAGAAATGAGACAGATGCAAATAGCTTTTTTTAAAACAGGTCATGCGAGTCTTGATGCACCTCAAGATCATGCTTTTATAGCACAAGTAGATAGGTTTTCTGAAAAACTAGGTGTTAAATATATTCTCAATGGTTATAACATTTCTACAGAAATTATTGCTAATCCAGCTTCGTGGTATGAAGGAGCAGGTCCTACTGGTGATGGAACATATATAAAAGATGTAATGAAAAAACATGGTGGTTTTAAAACTAAAAATTATATTTATACAACAGGATTTAAACATAAATTTTGGTTACCTTATGTAAAAGGAGTGAAAACACTTCAACTTTTAAATTATGTTCCATTTACTAAAAAAGAAATGATAGAAACTTTAGTAAAAGAGTATGGATATGAACCATATAAACAAAAACATTTTGAGGATTTACTTACAAAATTTTTAGAAGGGTGGTGGCTTCCAACAAGATTTGGTTATGATATTAGAAAAGCTCAATTATCTAGTTTAGTAGTTACAGGTCAAATGAGCCGTGAAGAGGCACTTGAAATTCTTAAAACTCCTCCTCTTTCAGAAGAAGAATCTAAAGAATTATTTTCTCAAGTAGCTGAAAAACTAAAAATTAGCGAAGAAGAACTTATGAGTTATTATAACTTACCTAAAAAATATTTGAAATATAAAAATAACGAATGGGCTTTTAAGATAGGAATAAAACTTTATACATTTTTAGGTTTAGATAAAAGAATTCGTCAATAATAAAGGAGTTTGAGGATAATATGTCACTTTTTAAAGATAAAACTTTATTAATAACAGGTGGAACAGGTTCTTTTGGTAATGTTGTTCTTAATCGTTTTTTAAAAACAGATATTAAAGAAATTAGAATTTTTTCCCGTGATGAAAAGAAACAAGACGATATGAGGCATGAATTTCAAGCTAAAATGCCTGAAGTCGCTGAAAAAATAAAATTCTATATAGGAAATGTTAGAGATATAGAGTCTGTTAAAAATGCGATACATGGAGTTGACTATATATTTCATGCTGCAGCTCTGAAACAAGTTCCTTCATGTGAATTTTTCCCAGTAGAAGCAGTAAAAACAAATGTAATAGGGACAGAAAATGTACTAACAGCAGCTATAGAAGCAGGAGTAAAAAATGTTATTTGTCTTTCTACAGATAAGGCAGCTTATCCTGTAAACGCGATGGGAACATCTAAAGCAATGATGGAAAAAGTAATTGTTGCTAAATCAAGAACAGTTAATCCTAAAAATACTAAAATATGTTGTACAAGATATGGAAATGTTATGTGTTCAAGAGGAAGTGTAATTCCTTTATGGATAGAACAAATAAAAGTAGGTAATCCTATTACAATTACAGAACCATCTATGACAAGATTTATTATGAGTCTTGATGAAGCAGTAGATTTGGTTCTTTTTGCTTTTGAAAATGGAATAAGTGGTGATATTTTAGTTCAAAAAGCTCCAGCTTGCACAATAGAAGTTTTAGCTAAAGCAGTTACTGAACTTTTTGCACCAGAACATGAAATAAAAGTAATAGGTATTCGTCATGGAGAAAAGATGTATGAGACACTTCTTACAAATGAAGAGTGTGCAAATGCAATTGATATGGGAGAATTTTATCGTGTTCCATGCGATAAAAGAGATCTTAATTATGATAAATACTTTAAAGAAGGAAATAAAGAACGTAATACTCTAACTGAGTTTAATTCAAATAATACAGAACTATTAGATGTAGAACAGGTAAAAGAAAAATTACTTTCTCTTGAATATATTAGAGAAGAACTTGAAAAATGGAAAAATAAATAAGAGAGTTGGTTATTATGAAAATATTAATAACAGGGGCTAAAGGTTTTGTAGGAAAAAATTTAGTTGAGAATCTAAAAAATATTAGAGATGGAAAAGATAAAGTTCATAAACTTCCAAGTGATTTAGAGATTCTAGAATATGATATAAACAATACAGAAGTAGAATTAGAAGAGTACTGTAAAAAAGCAGATTTTGTATTTAATCTTGCAGGAGTAAATAGACCAAAAGATAATTCTGAATTTATGAAAGGTAATTTCGGTTTTGGAGAAAAATTTTTAGAATTATTAAAAAAATATAAAAATAATTGTCCTATTATGCTTTCATCATCTATTCAAGCAACTCTTGAAGGAAGATATGCAGAAAGTGAATATGGAAAAAGTAAGCTTGCAGGAGAAGAACTTTTTAAAAATTATGGAAAAGAAACAGGAGCAAGAGTTTTAATTTATCGTTTCCCTAATCTTTTTGGAAAATGGTGTAGACCTAATTATAATTCTGCTGTTGCTACTTTTTGTAATAATATTGCAAATGATCTTTCTATTCAAGTAAATGATAGAAATACAGAACTTGATTTAGTATATATTGATGATTTAGTAGAAGAATTATTAAGAGCAATAAATGGAGATGAAACTAAAGATGAAAAAGGATACTGCTATGTTCCTGAGGTTCATCGTGTAACTTTAGGAGAAATAGTAGATCTGCTTTATGAGTTTAAAGAAAGTAGAAAAAATTTATTTATTCCTAACATGACAGAGGCAAGTTTCAGCAAAAAACTTTATTCAACTTATCTTTCATATTTGAATCCTAAAGATTTTAGTTATTCTTTAAAAATGAATGAAGATAATAGAGGAAGTTTTACAGAATTAGTAAAAAGCTTAGATAGAGGACAAGTAAGTATAAACATAAGTAAGCCTGGAATAACAAAAGGACAACATTGGCACAATACAAAAAATGAAAAATTTATAGTTGTTGCAGGAGAAGGAATAATTCAACTTCGTAAAATAGGAACAGAGGAAATAATTGAATACAAAGTAAATGGAAAAGAAATAACAGTTGTAGATATGATTCCTGGATATACTCATAATATTATTAACACAAGTGAAACAGAAAATCTTGTAACTGTTATGTGGTGTAATGAATGTTTTAATTCAGAAAAACCTGATACATATTTTGAAGAGGTATAGAGATGAATAAATTAAAATTAATGACAATAGTTGGAACTAGACCAGAAATAATAAGACTTTCTGAAGTTATTAAGAAATGTGATAAATATTTTGATCAAATATTAGTTCATACAGGACAAAATTACGATTATAACTTAAATCAAGTTTTTTTTGAAAACTTAAAATTGAGAGAGCCTGATTATTATCTTAATTCCGTTGGAAAAGATTTAGGAGAAACTATTGGAAATATAATAGCAAAATCTTATGAATTAATGGCAGAAATAAAACCAGATGCTCTTCTTATTTTAGGAGATACAAATTCATGCCTTTCTGCAATATCAGCAAAAAGACTTCATATTCCAATATTTCATATGGAAGCAGGAAATAGATGTTTTGATGAATGCCTTCCTGAAGAAACAAATAGAAGAATAGTAGATATTATTTCAGATGTAAATATGTGTTATTCAGAACATGCAAGAAGATACCTTAATGTATCAGGAGTAGCTAAAGAAAGAACTTATGTAACAGGTTCTCCAATGGCAGAAGTATTAAGAGCAAATCTAAAAGAAATAGAAAATTCAGATATTTTAAATAAATTAAATCTTAATAAAAAAGGATACATTCTTTTAAGTGCTCATAGAGAAGAAAATATTGATACAGAAACTAATTTTATATCTTTATTTACTTCAATAAACAATCTTGCAGAAAAATATAATATGCCAATACTTTATTCATGTCATCCAAGAAGTAAGAAATTCTTGGAAGCAAGAAATTTTAAACTTGATAAAAGAGTAAGATTACATGAACCTTTAGGTTTTCATGATTACAATAACTTACAAATGAATGCTTTTGCAGTTGTATCGGATAGTGGAACACTTCCTGAAGAATCATCATTTTTTACTTCAATAAGTAAATCATTTCCTGCAATTTGCATAAGAACAAGTACAGAAAGACCAGAAGCACTTGATAAAGGATGTTTTATACTTGCAGGAATATCAAATAATGGAGTGGAACAGGCAGTAGAACTTGCAGTAGCAATGAATGAGAATGGGGATTTTGGAATACCTGTACCATATTATACAGAAGATGTATCAACAAAAGTAGTAAAAATAATACAGTCTTATACAGGAATAGTGAATAAGATGGTTTGGAGAAAATACTAAAAATTAAATTATAAAAAGGAATATAAAGCAATTATGAAAATTTTATTGATAGATGTTAACTGTAAAAATAGTAGTACAGGAAAAATAGTATATGATTTATATCAAGGTATAAATAAAACAGAAGGTTATGAAGCTACTATTTGTTATGGACGTGGTCCTCTTATAAAAGAAAAAAATATTTATAAGTTTAGTTCAAATTTAGAAACTAAAATTCATGCTTTTTTAACAAGAATTACAGGATTAATGGGGTATTTTTCTCCTTTTGCAACTAAAAAATTAATTAAATTTATAGATGAATATAAACCTGATGTAATTCATATCCATGAATTACACTCATATTTTATAAATATCATTCCCTTAATAAAATTTATAAAAGAAAGAAATATTAAAACAATATGGACTTTTCATTGCGAATTTATGTATACAGGTAAATGTGGATATGCTTATGAATGCGAAAAGTGGAAAAACGAATGTAAGGAGTGTCCACAAGTTAAAGAATATCCTAAGAGTTTATTTTTTGATTTTACTAGAAAAATGTTTAATGATAAAAAAAATATTATGAAAGATTTTGATAATTTAGTAATTACTACACCTTCAGAATGGTTAGAGAAAAGAGTAAAAGAATCATTCTTAAAGGATAAAGAAATTTTAACTATTCATAATGGAATTGATACAGATACCTTTCATCTAACAAATTATGAAGATTTAAAATTAAAACATAACTTGAAAGAGGAAAAAATAGTTTTATCTGTAGCTCCTGATATTTTATCAGAAAGAAAAGGTGGAAGATGGGTTTTAGAATTAGCTAAGCAATATAAGAATAAAAATATTAAGTTTATATTAATTGGTGTAAAGGATTTAAATGAAAAATTTGATGGAAATATAATACCAGTAGGACTTTTATCAGATCAAAAAGAGTTAGTAAAATATTATTCTATGGCAGATTTATTTTTAATTTGTAGTAAAAAAGAAACATTTTCTTTAGTTACAGCAGAAGCTTTATGTTGTGGAACTCCAGTATTAGGTTTTGAATCAGGAGCCCCAGAAACAATAGCAATAAAAGAATATAGTAATTTTGTATCTTATGGTGATATAGAAAAATTGAAAAAAGAAGTAGATAATTTTTTATTCAATAAGAAATTTAACTATAGAGAAATTTCAGAAAGAGGAATTGAAAAATATTCAAAACAAAAAATGATAGAAAATTTTTTATCTTATTATAAAAAGTAAAAAAGGAGTAATAATGAAGATAGCTCACATATGTCTTGCAAGTTATTACACAGAAGGGATGACTTATCAAGATAATATATTACCAGAAATAAATAGTCAAGATGGGCATGAAGTTATTATAGTATCCAATGCGCAAAAATACGACTCTGGAAAGATAGTAGATACAGAAGAAGAAACAAAAGTTTTAAATTTGCAGTTAAAATTATATCGTATAAAATATGACAAAGTTTTAACAAAATTTATTAGTGAAAAAGTAAGAAAAGCTAAAAAGTTAAAACAAATATTAGAAACTTTTAAGCCTGATGTAATCTTATTTCATGGAACATGTGGATATGAATTATTAACTGTAACAGAATATAAAAAATTTAATCCTAATGTAAAATTATATGTAGATAGTCATGAAGATTTTAATAATAGCGCCAGAACATTTTTATCCAAAAATATTCTTCATAAATTATTTTATAAAAAAATAATAAATAAATGTATAAAAAATATAGATAAAGTTTTTTATCTTTCGGAGGAAACCAAATATTTTTTAGAATATTT
>JAHHTB010000092.1 GCA_020024855.1 Fusobacterium sp. | reverse complement strand
TCTATGACTCCAGGACAAGATGGATATACTCGTCTTGAGTTCAAAATACCTTCAAGAGGTATAATTGGATATAGAAATGAATTCTTAACTGATACTAAAGGATCTGGAATATTAAATCACTCTTTCTATGACTTTGAGCCATTCAAAGGACCTATCTCTGGAAGAAAAAAAGGTGTTTTAATTGCAACTGAAACAGGTGTTTCTGTTGCTTATGCTTTAAATGCTCTTCAGGATAGAGGAGAAATGTTTATTGATCCAGGTATTAATGTTTATGAAGGAATGGTTGTTGGAGAACACAGTAAAGAAAACGATCTTGTTGTAAATGTATGTAAAACTAAAAAACTTACTAATACAAGAGCTGCTGGATCTGATGATGCAGTTAAACTTGCCCCACCAAGAAAACTTACTCTTGAACAAGCACTTGATTATATCTCAGAAGATGAGTATGTAGAAGTTACTCCAAACTTTATTAGACTAAGAAAAAAATATCTTACTGATAATGAAAGAAGAAGACATTTTAATAAAAATTAGTTTGGTCTATTCTTAATCAATAAGTGGTAAATTTTTAAAATTTTACTACATAATACTACATAAAAGATTGACAAATGCAGAAAAATCATATATTCTATAACTGCTATTTAAATTAATTTTTTTTATATATATGTAGTTGTAATTCAAAGTAATATTAATTTTTAGGAAGGTGAAAAAAAATGGCATGTAGTAAAACTGTAGAAATAACAAATGAAACTGGTCTTCACACTAGACCTGGAAATGAATTTGTTAGCTTAGCTAAAACTTTCACTTCAGCTATTGAAGTGGAAAATGAAGAAGGAAAAAAAGTAAAGGGAACATCTCTTTTAAAACTTTTATCTTTAGGAATTAAAAAAGGAGCAAAAGTTACTGTTCACGCTGAAGGTGCTGATGAAACTGAAGCAGTAGAAAAACTAGCAGAACTTCTTGCTAATTTAAAAGACTAATTAAAATCTCAGAGAGGAATATTGTAAATTCTATTCCTCTCTTTTTTTAAATATTCCACTCTAAATATAAAGGAAGGTATTTAACTATGGGTAAAATAATAAACGGAATCCCTGCATCTCCAGGTATTTCTATTGGAAAAGTTTACTTATATAAAGAAAATGAACTTTTTATTGATAGAAATGAAGCAAAAAACCTTGAAATTGAGAAAGATAAACTTCTTCATGGAAGAGAAATGAGTAAGGCTCAACTTCTTGCTATAAGAGAAAAAACAGCAAAAAATCTAGGTGAAGATAAAGCTGCTATCTTTGATGGACATATAACTCTTTTAGAAGATGAAGATCTTTTTGATGAAGTTATTGAGCTTATTGAAGATGAAAGTATAACAGCTGAAAATGCTCTTGAACAAGGGATAAATGGATATTGTGAAATGCTTGCAAATCTTGAGGATCCTTATTTAAGAGAAAGAGCTGCTGACTTAAAAGACATTGGAAAAAGATGGCTTTATAATGTTACAGGAACTGAAATTGTAGATTTATCTAATCTTCCTAAAGATTCTGTTGTAATAACTAAAGATCTTACTCCATCTGATACAGCTCAACTTGATCTTGAAAATGTTATAGCTTTTGTTACTGAAATCGGTGGAAAAACAGCTCACTCTTCTATTATGGCTAGATCACTTGAACTTCCTGCTGTTGTAGGAACTGGTTCTATCTGTTCTGATGTTGCAACTGGTATGGATATAATAGTTGATGCTATTGAAGGTGTTGTTATTCTTGATCCTAACGAAGATGAATTAAAAGTTTATAATGAAAAGAGAGCTGAATTCCTTAGAGAAAAAGAACTTTTAAAACAATTAAAAGATAAAGATGCTATCTCTAAAGATGGAATTAAGGTTGGAGCTTGGGCAAATATAGGTTCTCCAAAAGATGTTCCAGGACTTTTAAGAAATGGAGCTCAAGGAATTGGACTTTATAGAACAGAATTCCTATTTATGAATAATGATAGATTCCCTAGTGAAGAAGAACAATTTGAAGCATACAAAGCTGTTGCTGAAGCACTAGAAGGAAAACCTGTAACAATTAGAACTATGGATATTGGTGGAGATAAATCTCTTCCATATATGCAACTTCCAAAAGAAGAAAATCCTTTCTTAGGTTGGAGAGCTTTAAGAGTTTGTCTTGATAGACCTGAAATTTTAAAAACACAATTTAGAGCTTTATTAAGAGCTTCTGCATTTGGATATATAAAAATCATGCTTCCTATGATAATCTCTCTTGCTGAAGTGAGAAAAGCAAGAGCTATTCTTAAGGAATGTATGGAAGAATTAAGAAATGAAGGTGTTTCATTTGATGAAAATATTCAGCTTGGAATAATGGTAGAAACTCCTGCTGTATGTTTTAGAGCTGCTTCTTTTGCTAAAGAATGCGACTTCTTCTCAATAGGTACTAATGACTTAACACAATATACATTAGCTGTAGACAGAGGAAATGAACAAATATCTCACTTATATAACTCATATAATCCTGCTGTATTACAGGCAATAAAATGTGCCATCGACGGTGCTCATGCTGGAGGTATAACTATCTCTATGTGTGGAGAGTTTGCTGGTGATGAAAATGCTACTGCAATTTTATTTGGAATGGGACTAGATGCTTACTCTATGTCAGCTATTTCTGTTCCTAAAATTAAGAAAAATATCATGTCACTTGATAAAAAAGAATGTGAAAAATTAGTAGAAAGGGTTCTTGAGCAGACAACTGCTGAAGAAGTATTAGAAGTAGTAGCAGAGTTCAATAAAACAGCTTATGGAAAATAACTTATAGTCCGTAAGTACAAAATAAAAGAGGTGTGGTTTTTCCACCCTCTTTTATTTTGCTTTTATTTTAATTATCATAAAAAAAAATTCATTTTTATAAAAATTTATATTATACTATATACGTGAAGAATATTAAATTTAGTTTTTATAGAGGTGTTAAATGCATAAAAAAATAATGTTACAAGGTACAGGTTCGTCTGTTGGAAAGTCAATACTTACTGCTGGTCTATGCAGAATTTTTTCTCAAGACGGATATAAGGTTGCACCTTTTAAATCTCAAAATATGGCTCTTAACTCTTTTGTTGACATAGATGGAAAAGAAATGAGTAGAGCTCAAGTAGTCCAAGCAGAAGCTGGTAATGCTATCCCTCGTGTTTTTATGAATCCTATTCTTCTTAAACCAACAGGTTCTGAAGATTGTTCTCAAGTAATTATTGAGGGAGTTCCTTTTAAAAATATGAACGCTCAAGAGTATTATAGTAATTCTGAAAAATTTAAAAAGATTGCTCTTAAAAATTATAATAAATTAAAAAAAGAATTTGAAATTGGAGTTCTTGAAGGAGCTGGTAGTCCTGCTGAAATAAATTTAAGAGATGTTGACCTTGTTAATATGGGTATGGCAGAACTTGTAAATGCCCCTGTTATCCTTATAGGAGATATTGAAAGAGGTGGAGTTTTTGCTTCTATCTATGGAACAATTATGCTTCTTGATGAGGCTGATAGAGATAGAATAAAAGGTTATATTATAAATAAATTTAGAGGAGATGAATCACTTCTTGAAAGTGGAATAGCACAGATGGACGAAGCTCTAAAAAAGCATGGAATTGATGTTCCTTGTCTTGGAGTTATACCATTTACCAAAATTAATCTTGAAAAAGAAGATAGCTACACATACGACTCTCTTTCATCACACCCACATGATAAAGAGATTAATATAGCTATTATAAAATTTGATAAACTATCTAATTCAACTGATTTTACATCTCTCCTTATGTATGATGATGTAAATATACAATATATTGAAACTGCTGATCAACTTAATGATAATTTTGATGTGATTATTCTTCCTGGAAGTAAAAATGCTATATATGATTTTAGCCTTATAAAAGAAAGAAAAATAGCACAGAAAATAAAGGAACTTGCTGATATGGGAAAAATTATTATAGGTATCCACAGTGGTTTTCAAATGCTTGGAAAAAGTATTAAAGATTTAGAGCAAGTTGAAAGTTCATACTTAAAAATAGAGGGACTTGGATTACTTGACATCACAACAAAGATGGAAAGTAAAAAATATACAAAACAGGTTAATAAAGTTCTTCAAAATTGTACAGGAATTCTTGAAGATTTCAATGGAATGAAAATAAATGGATATGAAATTCATCAAGGTGTTACAACAGGAGATAATAGTTATTCTGTAGTAGAAGATGGTGGATTTAGTCTTGTTTGCCGTGATAATATAATAGGAACATACATTCATGGAATTTTTGATTCACCAAAATTTACAAGAAAATTATTAAATAAAATTAGAACAAATAAGGGGCTTTCACCTATATTTGATTTTATGAGCCTTGAAACATATAAAGAAAAAGAGTATAAAAGACTTGCAAAAATAATGAGAACACATCTTGATATGGATAAAATTTATTCTATTTTAAAATAATACCTTAAAGAGCTAAAATTTATTAATTTTTAGCTCTTTTTATATCTTATCTATAAAAATAGATAAGATATAAAAAATCTGAAACAAAATGTTTCAGACTTTATTGAGATTTTATTATGCACTTTTTTGGCTTACTTGTAATTCTTTTTTTAAGAAAGTACTTTCTAAATATTGTAAAGTTCTATCTATATTATTACTTTTAAGAGAAACAATCTTATCTTCATATGGAAATTCAATACTAAAAATACCATTTTTTTCATGTATATCACAAACTAGAACCACATTACCTACAAATATATTCCATTTTCTATCTTTTATAAGTATTTTCATATCTTTACCTCCATAAAATTTTTATCTAATTTCATCATTAAGTTATCTTTTTTTATATATACCAATTATAATATTGTTACCTATATTTGTCAATAGTTTTTTTGTTTTCTTGCATTCTATTAAAATTTATAGTACAATTAACTATGAATAAATGTAAGGAGGTACAATATGGATTTTATTACTTTTTTAAAATCAAGAAGAGAACAACTAGGATATAGTCAAAATAAATTTTCTAAACTTGTTAATATAACTCAATCATATTTTAATTCTATTGAAAGAGGAGAAGTTAAAAATCCTCCTAGTAAAGAAATTTTAGAAAGAATAGCCACTGTATTAGAACTTAACTCTGAGGAGAAAAAACAAATGTTTTATCTTGCTGCTATTGAAAGAACTCCACAAGTTATACTTGATACTTTAAATAAACTTGAAAATGAAATAAGAATACAAAATAAAAATAATATGCAAAATTTTTTAGGTAACTCTGAAAATGCTATTCCTCTTTTTGAGAGAATATCTGCTGGGCTGGGAGCTTTTAGTGATGAAGAAATTACAGATTATATTGTTTTACCAGGATTGAGAAATAGCAATAGTCTTTTTGCTGTAAATGTTGTTGGGGACTCTATGGAGCCTACTATTAAAAATGGTTCTATTATAATCTGTAAAAAAAATATAGAGATTAGAAATGGAGAGATTGGTGCTTTCTTTATAGATGATCAAGCATATGTAAAAAGACTTAAAATAACTAAAAATTATATTGCTTTAATAAGTGATAACCCTAACTATGCTCCTATCTACATTGGACCGGGAGAAAATTTCCATGCAGTTGGAAAAGTAATAAAAGTTCTAAGTGATATTTAATAATTTTTTATTTATTAGTAATTTATAAAAGGGCTTTGTACCTTTGTGCAACAGCCCTTTCTTTATCTTATTTAAAAAATATTATTCCTGCATTTCTCATACTGTTTTTATCTCTTCTAAATGAATGAAACCTATTATTCTTATAAGTACATTCTTTTGAAACTATTATATTCTCAGATAAAATTCCATTTTTTATAAGATTTAATCTATTAAATTCAGTATTATCAAAATGCCACTTATTATCATCTTCAAAAAATTTAAATGAATTTTCTACAATCTCTTTTGAAAAATTATTTTTAAAATTTTCATAAAACTCTACACCAACTTCATATTTTTCACATGAAATTCCTATTCCTAGAGCAACTAAAATATTTTCTCTTGAAGAACTATATTTTTCTTCCATAAGCTCAATAGTTTTTACTCCTATCTCTTGAAAAGAACCTTTCCAACCAGAATGACATACACCTATCACATGATTAACCTTATCATATAAAAATATAGGTAGACAATCAGCATACTGTGTCATAAGAACTACATCTTTTCTTTTTGAAATAAACCCATCTACTTCTTCATAAAAATACTTATCTGTTTTTTCATCTATATCAATAACCTTATTAGTATGAGTTTGTTTTGCATAGATAACTATACTATCTTTTTTCCCAAAACATTTATAAATATTCTCACCACTTTTTTCTTCATCTTTAAAAAGAGTATCAATATTTCCTATGTCCTTTGTTGTGTAAAGAGCTTCCACACCAAATTTTTTAAAATCATCTATTTCAAAATATTTTTCCTTATCTACAAACATCATTATTCCCCTCTGTATCATTTATTTCTTTTTCAATCTTCTCATTTTTACAAATCTCTCTAAGCATACAAGACTTACAAAACTCTTTCTTTTCATCAAAGTAACATTCAAAATCCTCTCTTAGTATTCTCTCTGCTGTATCATTAAAACTTTTTATAGCATTAGAGAGTTTTTCTCTGGAAAAATTAATCTCTGTTATCCTATTTTCTTTTTCTCCCAAATAATATAGCTTACCTTTTTTTATCTCTTTTCCATATTTTCCTTTTAAAAGATAAGCATAAATTTCAAGCTGATTTATATATATTTTTTCATTTTCATTTCTCTTTCCTGTTTTAAAATCTATTATTTGAATTTCCCCATCTTTTTCTACAACAAGGTCTATTATTCCCTCAAGAATATATTTTTCTTCAACAAAAGAAAGTTTTATCTCTATATCTTTTATCTTATTGAATAAATTTTTACAATTTTTATAATAATATAGTATGCTTTCTTCCCCAGATTTTAAAATAT
>JAHHTB010000091.1 GCA_020024855.1 Fusobacterium sp. | reverse complement strand
ACAGTTCCTAGATAATTTATAATTCCCTTATCAACAAAAGATTTCATCTGTGTTTCACCTACTCCAGAAACACTATTACCACCTAAAGCACCTAAGAATTGAAATTCAGAGTTTGGATACATAGCTCTTATAATTTTAGCAGACTCAACATATTCTTTAACTCCTTTATCAAAGAAAGCTCTTGCGATCATAAGAAATATAGTTTTTTCATTATTTAAATTTAAAGTTTTTTCCATAGGAGAAAATTTTTCTGTATCAACTCCCTCACTTGGTAAAACAAAAACTTTATTTTCTTTTACAATTTTTTCATTTACAAGAAGATTTTTATCATCTTCATTTAATACACACACTTCATCAGCAAAAGGTAGAGAAAATTTATAAAGTAATTTTGCAATTTTTGAAACAATTGAGTTTGTAACAAAAGCATATCCAAGTCCTGTAAGAACAGCAATAGATTTTATTTTAGAAAAATGTGATGCAAGTGTTCCATAGATATTTGCTTTTATTGTGTAGTGAAAAATAATATCAGGCTTTTCTTTTTTATAAATTTTATAAAGTTCTAAGAAAAGTTTAAAGTCTTCAATGGGGTTCATTCCTCTTTTATTCAGATGAATGTTTATAACCTTTACTCCCAATTCTTTACCAATATCAATTCTTGTTTCATGGGGAGCAACAACAGTTACATCATGTCCAGCCTCAACAAGAGCTTTTATAACTCCACCCCTAAATATATAAATATCCCACAAAACATTTGCCGTAAAAAATATTTTCATAAATCTCCTTTATTAATATAAAATTAAAAGCTCTTTACCATCAGCTTTATCTTTAAATGCTCTAGCTCTTTTTAAATATGGTACTTTTTCTTCATAAGAATTATGTTTTGATACTATATTTTCATAGTTATATAAAATTCTATTTCCCTCAAAAGTAAAATGGTTGTATATTCTATTACCACCAATAAGAATAGCTATAATAAATATAGCAATTTTTAATTTTATATCTTTTATTCTTGATAATATTTCAGCCCATACAAACCAATTTGCAAATATAAATAAAATTCCTATTCTTGTTGATGCAATAAAGAACTCTGATGTGAAAAGGAAAATAAGATAAAAAATATAGAAACTATTTTCCATTATAAGTGAATAACAAGAATCTTTTTTATTTGAAGAACTATTTTCTTTATTCAAGAAGAAAAATACTAAAATAAATGTAATAAGTCTTTCAAAATATAAAGTTCCAAGAGGCAGTTTATAATTTTCTGGAATTATAGAAAGATAACTAATTATTTTATCACCTATACTACTTGGCACAAAAGTTGAAATATATTCTAATATTTTTATAAAAAGCTTTGTATCAGCAATATAATATAGATTTCCTAAAATAATAAGTGGAAGAATAATTTTTTTACTATAATTTCTATTTAATATAAAATACATTGGAAGATATATAATAGAACTTATATGGAAAGTCATACCAATTATGTTTAGAATAAAAAATGGTATTGGCTCTTTTTTATTTATAAACTCAATAGAGATTAAAAAAAGAAGAATAGCTTTTGCGTTTCTTAATAAATCCACTTCTAAAGAAAGTCCTTGAATAGAAAGGAACAAAAACAATGAAAGAAGTGGATACTTAGAATATTTTTTTAAAACAAAAGCGATAACTCCTATATCTAAAATAGAATTTATAAATGTAAAATGATGATATGAAAGCCCTAGTTTATAAAAAATAGAACTCCAAATTTCATAGCCTATCTCATATTTAAATCCATTTGGTAAATTGTAATATGATGGATAGTAAGAAAACCAGTCCCAACCAATAAAGGCTCTAAATCCTAAAAATCCCATAAGAAGAATTATAGAAAAAGTGAAAAGCATCTGTTTTTTTCTTTCATTTTTTCCAAAAACTTCAACCATTGCTCCAAATAATAGGAAACCAAAAACTTCAATATATGGAATCATTTTTTATTTTCCCCCTTTTAGTAAATCCCTATAAAGATTTATATATTTTTCTGCTGTTATTTTTATATCATATAACTTACTTTTTTCAATTCCAGAATTTTTAATTTTGTTATACATATCATTTCTTTCAAGAGAGAAAATAATTTTAGCAAGTCCTTTGTAATCTCCCACAGGAAATAATATTCCACCATCTTTAACTATTGCAGAAAGTCCGGGAACATCTGTTGCAATAGTAGGAACTCCAGCACTCATAGATTCTAAAGCAGTTATACCAAATCCCTCAAATATAGATGATTGAACAGAGATATAAGCTGTTTTTAAAAGATTAGGAATATCTTTTCTTATTCCTAAGAAGAAAACTCTTGATGAAAGATTTTTTTCTTTTACAAGATTTTCAAGCTCCTCTCTTCTTTCTCCATCACCAACTAAAACAAGTTTATAAATTTTTGGTAAAAATTCTAAAGATTTAATAACTGTATCTTGGTCTTTAGCTTTGTGAAATCTTGAAATCATAATGATAATTTTATCATCAGAATTAAGTCCATAACTAGATAAATCAAGTTTTTCTCCTTGAGAAAATCTACTTAGGTCAACACCATTTTCAATTACTTCAAATCTTTTTTTATTTCCACCTATCCAATTTGTAAGCTCTTTTTCAGTTGCTGGAGAGATAGAAATTATTTTTTTGTAAGGTTTATAAATAAATTTATCAATAATTTTAAAGATAAATTTTTGACGTCTGTTGTTTGATGTACTATGTTCAGTAGTAAGATATATTCTTTTACTAAAGTCAATACGAGTGGCAAGACTTGTCCAATATTGTGCATGAGTAAGGTGTGAATGAACTATATCAAACTTACCTTTCTTTGCATATTTTTTTATTTGAAACATATTTTTCCATGTTTTAATAGAATTATATTTTGAAACATGAACAGGGATATTTTTTAATTTAAAATTATCCATAAATACAGCATTTTTATCACATAGAATTAGAAGTTCAACTTCATGTCCTAAAGAAATTTGTGCTGGAATAAGTTCAGTTAAAAGTTTTTCAGCACCCCCAAGTTCAAGAGATGTAATAGTATGAAGTATTTTCATAATTCCTCCCTTATTTAATAAAACAATATAATCTTGTCTGTAAATATCTTAAAAAGAATTTAATTTTTGCAGATAAAGGAATATTGTATGAAAGCATATCTTTATAATATAGTCCAAAACCTTTTGGATTTTTTTTCAAATCTCTTTTGAAATTATTTGTATAACCATCTTCTAAATATTCAAAATAATATATACCATAATCAATATATCTCAGATTATATTTTTTTCCAATTCTATTCCAGATATATCCCTCTGGTATAAATTTTTCATTTTCAATTTCTGGGAAAGGAAAAGATTTTAAAATAGAAGTTTTAAAAACTTCTCCCTTATCTCCATGAATATTATATTTAAAAACTATATCAATAGGGTTTGTATCAATATATTCTTCTGTAAAACAAGAAGAATCTTTTTGAGAAATAGGTATTTTTTTAAAAACCATTCCTCCAAAATCTTTTGGAAGAGAGAAAGAATATTTTTTTATCATATAGACAGCATCAGAAGAAAGATAGTCATCACTATCTACAATGAAAAAATATTCCCCTAGAGCTTTTTTTACACCATTATTAACAGCTCTTTGTTTCCCACCATTTTCTTGATAAAAATATCTGATATTTATGATATTTTCTTTTTGATAATTTTCTATAAGTTCTTTTGTTCCATCTTTTGAACCATCATCAACAATCAACCATTCAAAATCCATATCAGTTTGAGTTTTCAAACTTTCATATAATCTTGGTAGAGTATTTTTTCTATTATATGCTGGTGTAAAAATAGTAATCATAATTATCTTCCTTTTCCAAAAACAACAGTTTTAAGAGTCATAAACATAATAGCAATATCAAGACTAATACTGTGATGTTTTATATAATATAAATCATATTCAAGTTTTCTTTTTGCATCTTCAACACTTGCCCCATAAGGATACATAACTTGTGCCCAACCAGTAAGTCCCGGTTTAACAAGATGTCTTAAATTATAATATGGAATAACTTTTTCTAAATCTTTTATAAAAACCATTCTCTCTGGTCTTGGTCCAATAAAACTCATCTCTCCTTTTAATACATTTAAAAGTTGAGGAAGTTCATCTATTCTTGTTTTTCTCATAAAGTTTCCAAATTTAGTAACTCTTGGGTCATTTTTCATAGCCCATTTTGCTCCATCTTTTTCAGCATCATTTCTCATACTTCTAAATTTGTGAACATTAAATTCAACATTGTGTTCTCCAACTCTTGCTTGACTATAAATAATTGGTCCAGGACTTTCAAGTCTAACAATAATAGCTGATATAATCATTATAGGTAAAGTTAAAATTCCTATAAAGACAGCCATTGAAATATCAAAAATTCTTTTTATTCTATTGTTAATAGGACTATGAAGAATTCTAAATCCATATCCATATAATAACCATTCATTATTTATAAGTTCAACGTCAATTTTATATGTTTCCTCTTGCATATAATCAAAATAACTTTTAACTTCAACACCATTCATTCTAATTTTTAAGATAGTATTTATTTCTTCTTCACTAAGATGAAGTTTTGCAAGAATAACATAAGAAATTCTGTTTTCTTTTACAAAAGTTTCAATTTTTTCAAGGTCATCAATATTAATAAATTCATATTCTTTTTTTCTAATAAGAGAAGAAAGGACTCTTCTTTTCATTTCACCAGAACCATAAACAGTAGTTTTAATTCTTTTGAAAGTTACACTTATAAGATAGATAGTAAGTATCATCTGTGTAGAAGTAAACATAAGGAATAAAGGAATAATCCAGAAATCCCAAGTAAGAATAAACCACACTGTAAAAAAGAATAGATTTATAAAAACAGTAGCAAAAAATTTATTCATTTTATAATGAGGAATATCAAATTTCATATTATCAGAAAGATAAAGCCCTAAGCAGATAAATGAAAAAGTTCCAGCAGAATAGATAATCATATCACTACTTGTTGGGGCTATGTAGTTATATAATAAGTAGAAAATTCCAAGTAGAAAAATATATACTATTTTCAAATTGCTATTTTTATTGTTCATAATTTTTCATCACCTTATATATTTTTGGGAGAAATTTTTGTTCTTTCTCCAAAGATAATATTATTTTCTTCTATTTTACTTTTTTTAAAGTATATTCTTGCTTTAAAAAATTCTTCTCTTGTTTCTCTATCCACTTCAGAGAAAACAGCACTTGAATATGTAGTGTTACTAAATCCATAAACAATAAGAAGATTATTTCTCTTAGGTAAATATTGAATGTGATTTACAGTATATCCTTTTGTAAGGTCGTCATCTACTTTTAACTCCTCATACTCTTTTATTTCAATTTTATCTCCACTAACTTTTCCCAAATAATCTGTTTTTATAGTTGTTTTTCCATTATCAAGAATCCAACCATCATTTTTATCTTTTTTAAGAATAACTCTACCCATATTTCCATCACAGTTGTAAACATATCTAATTTTTCCAAAATTATCAAATATAAATGGTAGAGATTTTTCTTCTGTAATAAATGAGACTGTATTCATTCCTGGTTCAATAGTTCCAGGATAAGCTTTCTCATAATCTTTTTCTATAACAACAATAGGAAGTCTTTCATCAAGATTTTCTGTTTTAATAAAAATATTTTCCTCTTGAAGAACAGTGGCTTTATTTTTTGAAAGTATCTTAATATTAACCTTATTATTTGTATTTGGATAAAGGGCAATAACAGGGATACCATTTTCAGATTTTTTATTTAACATATAACTATAATCAGAGTTTCCATCAACACCTTTTATAGTAATTTTTATAGGATTATCATTATACTCTGTTTTAAAGTTTACAAGTGCTCCAAGTGGAGTTCTATTGTAAGGATTTAATTTTATATATGGATTTTCAAAAGTATACTCTTTAGAACTATATTCTTTGTTTATTTCAATCTCATTTTTTCTATCAGAAAGATAAAGTCCACCATAGTTTGCAATTTTATTATAATCAAAATCATGAAGATTTATTCTAAAGAAATCTTTTAAAGATGTATCCATATTTCCAAGGATAGCAATATCTCTGCTTATTTTATAAATAGTTTGCATATTTTCAAAATCAAGTTCTTGAGCAAAATATTTTTCATCTAATCCAGTTAAATCAAAATTATCCTTTGTGTCTTTTTTAAATGGCTTTTCAAGAATTTTAATAATAGCAGGATTTTTATCAACGATAGAATTGAAATTATTAATGCTTTCAAAAGATAGATTTCTTATTATATTTTTTAAATCTTCATTTAAAGTTAGTTTTACAAGTTTATCTTTTTGAAGAATACTATTTGGAATTTCTTTTATAATATTCATATCATACTCTTTTTTTATATATCCAAACTTATTTTTAATATATGTAGTAAATTCAGGTGAAATAGTTTCAAGAGCATTGAAAGAGCTTAAAATTTTATAGGTAGTTTGAGCTTTCTCATAATTTTGAGTTTTCTTTGTAAGATTTTTGAAAAAATCTTTTTTATCATTATTATTAATAGCAGACACAAGAGCTGGTTCTCTTAAAATATCATTTGTAACTTCTAATTTTTCAAATGAAAGATCGTCAACTATTTCAAGAAAATCTTTATCATTTATTTTTCTATAAATTTCATTTTTGATTTTTTTGTAACTATTTTTTTTGTAGATAGTATTTAGTATACGATTAGAAGATAAATTATCAATTAATTTACCTTTTTTTACACAAGTTATTCCTCCAATAACTATAATAGCAAGTGAAAGAATAAGAATTGATTTTTCTTTTCTGTTAAGCATATTTACTCCTTAATAATAAAATAATTAATCAAAATTATTATACAATTTTTTTTTTATAAAAAATAGAAATAAATTAATATTTTTTAGTTTTTTGCAAATTATTTTAGCAAAATTATATGGCAGATTTATG
>JAHHTB010000090.1 GCA_020024855.1 Fusobacterium sp. | reverse complement strand
GTGAATTTAAATATCAGGACCTTGCTGCTTTTGGACACATTGGAAGAACTGATATTAAACTTCCATGGGAAGAGCTTAACAAAGTTGATGAATTAAAAAGATATTTTAATAAATAATATAAAAAGTGGCTTAAATAATTTAAGCCACTTTTTTTAATATTTTCTTTTAATTTCTAATCATAGACTAGAATGTATAGATTAGTCCTGTTCCAACAAAGTAAACAATATTTTCATCTACAATAGGAGAATCTTTTATCTCTTTAGATACTCTATTAGCACCAGCAAATCCCATTAAAGAGAAATTGTCTGTTAACTTATATGATCCTGTTACATTTAGACCAAAAGTATATGCATTATCTCCTTCATAAGAATGTTTTATATTTCCATGTACTTCATGTTGATCTACTCCAAAATAGTAATCTACATAATCAGAGTTAAAATATACAAAGTTTACTGATGGAATAACCACAAGTTTTGAATTTACAAAATAAGGTCTGTTTAATTGGAATAAAAGATTTCCTCCTTCTTTCCCATAGTCAACAGCTGTAACCATTTCAACATCATAGAAACCTGTGTAAACAGAAAGTTCTGCTCCTCCCATTACTTTATGTTTTCTATCATCTATTGATTTATATCCATCCTTCATATCACTAGCATCTATCTCATGTCCACCAAATGGTTTTACATAAAATGACAAAGTATAAAAGTCATCTTGATATACATTATATCCAAAACTAAATCCATTAGCTGCTGCTCCTTTTAAAAAGAAATTATCATATTCTAAATCTACCATTGGTAAAACATATCCTGTTTTATCACTTTTATAAAGCTCTGTTGATGCTCCGTATCCTATACCTACATTATTAGCTAAAGCTGTTTGTCCTACTAATGCAAGTCCACATAAAAACAATGTTGTTTTATTCATAATCATTTCCCTCCTAATGTTTTTTCTCTCTTTATTTTTATAAAATTATATTTTCCACTTGTTTTTCTTCTAAAACTTCTAAGTCCATTTGTTGGAAAAATACCAATACGTCTTATATTATACAAATCTTCTTGAAAAGATATATCTCCACTATCTGTTGCAACAGCAAATTCATATCCCTCTTCTTTTACAAGATTTCTTACTCCCTCATCTCTATCTCCATAAGGATAAGCAAAACATACTAATTTTCTTCCTAGTTTCTTTTCTAAAATATTTCTTGATTCTATTATTTCCTCATGAGCTACTTTTTTTTCTATTTTACTCATCTCTGAGTGAGTCATTGAATGTCCACCAAATTCTATTCCATACTCTTGCATTTCCAAAATTTCATTATCATCCATTAAAGGAAAACTTTTTTCTGGATTTTCTGGTTTTTCAACGTCCCATTTATTATATTTCAAAGTTCCTAAAAGATAGATAGTTGCTTTAAAACCATATTTTTTTAAAATTGGAAAAGCATGAGTATAGTTATCTTTATATCCATCATCAAAAGTTAAAACTATCCACTTATTACCTCTATCAAATCTATGTCTATAATTTCCATTCTTTAAATCTTCAAAAGTAACTGTTTTATAGCCTTTATCTTTTAAATATTTCATATGCTCTTCAAATTTTTCAACTGTTATATATGTTCCATGTACTCCTTTTTCTTCATCTTTATCTTCAATAACTCTATGATACATTATCACAGGCATCTCATATTTTTTCTTAAGTACATATTGTTTAGAATAAATTTTTTCTATTCTATCCACTATTTTTTCAAATGAAAAATTTTCACAAGCTACATCTCTTAATTTTAAAAGTTCTTTTTCTGTTTTTACAAGACATATTTCTATATCATTATTTACACTACTAACATCAACCTTATCTCTTGAACCAATTTTTCCTATATCTCCAAAATTACTCTTAAGCCCATTTTTAATAGTATTATCTGATATTACACCAATATATTCTGATTCACCAACAGCAATAACAGGAATACCAGAAAGTATCCCCTCAACAGCCACTCTACCTGCTCCTATCACTATATTGGATTTTACAATTTCCTCAGAAACATTATTTATATATCCCATAAAATTTACTTTATCTTTAAATTTTTCAAATCTTTTAGGAAGATCTTTTCCACCTATTACACGAATTATATAATTTTCATTTTTTACAAGTTCCTCTAAAAGACTGTATGTTACATCTCCTTTTGGTCCTGATAATCTTCCAATAATGGATACTACTATCTCATTATTCTCTCTAATTTTTTTTGAAAATTTATATTCTTCACAATTTACAGGATTTCTTAACACTTCTATTTTTTCTTTTTTGAAATTTAATTCTTCTGACATTTGTTCATACACATTTTCACAAACTGCAATAGAATAATCTCCAAACCCTTTTATTATTTTTCTACTCAAATGAACAGGTTGTTTTCCATGTGTTGTTGTAACAAGTGGTATACCTGCTATTTTACATGCTATCATAGCACTCCATGATGATGCTCTTGAATGTGCATGTACCACATGAATATCTTTTTCCTTTATTATTCTCAAAAGTTCCTTTATGTGTTCTACTCTTTGAGAAAGTTTTCTTTTATTAAATTCTATTTTAAAATATTCAGCCTCTGTTTTCTTTGTTAAAGTATCAGATGCAATGCATACATTATTTCCTCTTTTTATTAGCTCATTTGCTAAATTTACTGCATATACCTCTGCTCCTGTTACTTCAAGCTGAGAAAGTGCCATTAATATATTCATTATGCCTCCGTTTTATAAAGATTAATCACTTAAATCTTCTACAAACATTAGATATTCATCTATTTTTATACTGTAATCATTTACTATTATCTCATTAAGACGTTCATAGTTATCATTATTTTTATAAAGTTGTTTTTTAAGAAAAATAAATCTCTTTCTCAATCTTCTTAAATCTGACTTTTTAATAGGAGCTTCCACTACTTTATCAAAATATTTTACAGTTTTATTATATTCATCTATAAATTCAACCTGAGTATAATTATATGATAATGAAGCACAGGAAAAAAACATAGTTGATAATATTATTGTTAATATATATTTTTTCATTATTCCTGCCTATCTCTTTAAAATAAATTAAAACTAACTGACTAAATAGTCATTTTCAATGATAGCATAACACATTAGAACTATCACGTCAATATTCTTTATTTTTTTATTTTTTCATTAAAATAGTGTATAAAATTTGGTAAATCTTTAGATATATATTCCCATGTATGAATTTCATCTTTATAAATATAACCTTTAAAATCTACCCCATATTTTTTTAATCTTCCCACTATATCTATCCATTGTTGTAACATTAAATACGGTTTTTTATCCTCTGCTCCAACACTTATATAGAATTTCTTTCCAACTATTCTATTTTTATCTATCACCTTTATTATACTATATGGATCTTGTTTTAAAATTCTCCAACCCCACGAACTAAAAATTCTAATAAAAAGAGATTTATCTAAATCATTAAAAAGAAATTTTGGAATATAAACATATTTCATCATTCTCATTACTCTTCTGTTTACACTCATTCTTATAAGACTTACTGCACCTGAAAAACTTCCAACTACACTATATTTTTCTATGTGATTAAGACCTATTTTAAATGCTCCATACCCTCCCATAGAAAATCCAGCTATTCCAACTTTTCCCTTTGGAGAAATTTTCTTAGCTTCCTCATAAAGTTCATTGCTAAAATAATCTTCGTATTTATGTTTTTTATCTTTGAAAAAATTAGTATACCAACTTTCTCCATTGTATCCAGATGCTGGCAAAATAAAAATAATATCATCTACCAAATTCATTTCTCTAAGTGTTAAATAATTTTCTAAAAGATATGCTCTATTTATCCAATCCTCAGGATAATCTCTTATCCCATGTAAAAGAAAAAGACAAGGGGTATCTTCTTTTATTTTTCCCTTTGGAGTTATTAAAATATATCTCATTTTTTCATCAACATATTTACTATCTAAAAATTTTTCTTCAATATTTAAAAGTTCATCTATTTTATCAAAATCATATCTATTAAAGTTTTTGTCTTCCTTGCTTATATAGGTAACTTCGGAAAAGCTCCTTACTCTTCTCAATTTTCTATCAAATTTGAAGTTGTAAGGATATGTAACTATATAAAAAAGGAGAAAAAAAACTGTTAACATTATCAATAGAATAAGTACCATTTTTCATCTCCTTTTATATTTTATAATTTATTTTTTATTAGAATGCTGCATTACCTGGTGTTCTTGGGAATGGTATTACGTCTCTTATGTTAGTCATACCTGTAATATACATCATCATTCTTTCAAATCCAAGTCCATATCCTGAATGTGGGAAACTTCCAAATCTTCTTAAGTCAAGATAGAAACCATAATCTTCTTTATTAAGACCTACTTCGTCCATTCTCTTTTCAAGAGCTTCTAAGTTATCCTCTCTTTGAGAACCTCCTATTATCTCTCCAATTCCCGGTGCTAATAAGTCCATAGCTCTTACAGTTTTTCCATCTTCATTAAGTTTCATATAGAAAGCTTTAATATCTTTTGGATAGTCTGTTAAGAATACAGGTTTTCCAAAATGTTTTTCTGCTAGGAATCTTTCATGTTCACTTTGTAAATCTATTCCCCATTTTACTGGATAGCTAAATTTTTGTCCTGACGCAAGAAGAATATCAATAGCTTCTGTATAAGTTACTCTTGCAAATTCATTGTCTAAAACATTATTTAATTTATCTATTAATCCTTTTTCTATAAATTGGTTAAAGAATTGCATTTCTTCAGGACATTCATCCATAACATATTTTATAATATATTTAATCATTGCTTCCCCTAAATCCATATTTGCATTTAAGTCTGCAAAAGCAATCTCAGGCTCTATCATCCAGAATTCAGCAGCATGTCTTGATGTATTAGAATTTTCTGCTCTGAATGTTGGACCGAAAGTATAGATATTTCTAAATGCTGAACAATAAGTTTCACCATTTAATTGTCCACTTACTGTTAAGTTAGTTGATTTTCCAAAGAAATCTTTAGAATTGTCTATAACTCCTGCTTCTGTTTTTGGAAGATTATTTAGATCTAATGTTGTTACTCTAAACATCTCTCCTGCTCCCTCAGCATCTGATCCTGTTATTATTGGAGTATGTGTGTATACAAATCCTTGTTCTTGGAAAAATTTATGTATTGCATAAGCAAGAACTGACCTTACTCTAAATACAGCTGCAAATGTATTTGTTCTTGGTCTTAAATGAGCAATTTCTCTTAAATATTCAAATGATTGTCTTTTATTTTGAAGTGGATATTCTAAAGAAGCCTTTTGTAATATTTCTATTTTTTGAGCTTTTATTTCTGTAGCTTGTCCTTTTCCTTCAGACTCTTTAAAAATTCCTCTTATAGTTATTGATGATGAGATTGATAAGTGAGATATTTCTTCAAAGTTTTCAAGTTCTGTATCATATACAACTTGTATTCCTTTAAAGAAAGAACCATCATTTACTTCAATAAATCCAAAGTTTTTTTGGTCTCTTAATTTTCTTACCCAACCTGAAACTTCTACTTCTTTTCCTAGAAATTCTTTTTCATTTCTATATAAATTTCTTACTGTAGTTTTACACATATTGTCCCCCTAGTTTAGTTTTTCTTTATTTGATGTTTCATCTACTATTTCTATATTATCAAGATGAGCTCTAACTTGGGCTCTAAATTTTTCTAGATAAAGCTGTCTATATTTATGTCTTTCTTCAACCTCTTCATCTGTTAAAGGTCTTGTCTTTGCTAGTTTAGAAAAGTAATTTACTTTTTCTATAATATCTTTCATTTCCATTTTATTCTCCTATTCGCTTTTAAATAAATATTAAAGCATATTGCTAATTATACATTTTATTTTATTTCTTGTCAAACATACTCTTATTTATATTCAGTATAATTCCTATTCCTGAAAATATAGCTATCATTGAACTTCCACCATAACTAAATATTGGCATAGGAATTCCAAATACTGGAAGAAGACCTAACGTTACAAATATATTTATAAGAAATTGACTGATAATATAGCCACCTATTCCAAGAGCAAGATAACGACCAAAACAATCTTTACATGAAATTGCAATTTCTATAATTATATTATACAAAGTAAAAAATAGTATAACTATAATAAATACTCCTATAAATCCTAATTCTTCTCCAAAAAGAGCCATTATAAAATCAGAGTGTATTTCAGGAAGATAATTATATTTTTGAACTCCACTTCCATAACTTCTACCAAAAAATCCTCCATTTCCATATGCTAAAAGAGATTGATTTACTTGATATCCAACTTTACTATTTTTACTATAACTATTTCTAAATAACCCCTCTAAAAATATTTTTATTCTTTCTACGTTATAATGTCCAGATATTTTTTCTGAAGTTTTTAAAATAAAATATCCTCCTAAAATACCACTTATTATACTCACACTTGTTACACCTATTATAATTTTTTTATCTAATTTAGTTAAAAAAAGCATAAAGATATAAATTGCTATATAATGAATAACTGTTCCTAAATCATTTTGATTATATATAAAAACTGCAAATGTTATAAAAATTATAAAAGAATTTATTATTATTTTTTTAATTGGTAATTTTTTTTCTTCACCTTTAGCTAATACATTAGAAAGTAAAATTATAAAAGGAATTTTTAATATTTCTGATGGTTGAAGTGTAAAACTTTTTATTTTTATCCAACCTCTAGCTCCTTTTATAACTGGAACAATTGATACTGGTCCAAATGTAATAAGCAACAACATTCCTATAGAACCTACTATTAATAATATCTTCATATACTTTTCTCTATATTTTTTATAATTTAAATGAAATGGTACAAGCCATGAAGAAAAAATAGCAAATCCCATTAAAATTATATATTTCATCAAACTTATCTGATCTTTCTTATAATAACCAATACTAAACATATTAAGAATACTCAAAATTACAATAGCAAGTAAAATTATTTTAATACTTCTTTTTCTTCTTTT
>JAHHTB010000009.1 GCA_020024855.1 Fusobacterium sp. | reverse complement strand
TAAGATTTACAAGATAGAAGGTGATAAAATGATAAGAACAGAAATTTTTAAAAAATATAATAATAATGAAGATTTGAATAGAAAAGAAGCTGAAATAAGAGTAGCTTTACTTATGGATCCTGAAAATCTTACTTATTTAAAAGAACTGGGAGCATTAGTTTACTATAAAAGGAATTGTAAAAATGCAAAAGTAATTTATAAAAAACTTACTGAATTAGAACCTAAAAATGGAGATAACTTTGCTTTTTTAGGTTTTCTTAACTATGAACTTGAACAATATGATGAAGCTATAAAGAATTTTCATAAAGCAATTTCTCTTATAGAAGATTCATCTTTTATTTATTTTCTTTTAGGAAATGCCTATTCAAGAACAGGAAAAATTATAGATGCCATAAGATGTTATGATCTTGCTATTTTCAAAAATTTGGATCTTTATAGTGCCCATGTTGATTTTGCAAGAAAATATGAAGATATGGGAAGATTTGAAAAAGCTCTTCAAGAATATACAACAGCTTACGAAATAGATCCAAGAGATCAAAAAATAAAACAGAAAATCACTGAAATTAAAGAAAAAATAAATAATGATTGTAATTTAGTATAATATACATTAAAATAATAGAAGAGGTTTGTGTCCTCTTCTATTATTTTTTTGTAAACAACTTTAATTAATTTTAAAATTAAAAAGGAGAGTTAATGGAAATAGTTTTAACAATGATAGCAATAATTTTTGTTGCTTTAGCAATTTCTATGGGTATACAAAGAGCTATATCTTTTATTCCTGCCTTAATTATTTTAGCAGTATTATTTATGTTTTTTGGTTATATTATTGTAACTTTTTTCCCTTTAATACTTATCTATATTGTTTATACTATGCTAAGAGGTAAAAAGCAACAAAATTCAAGAACAAGAACTTATTATTATAGAACAGGAAATGCTCAAGATTTTGAAGAGTTTTTTAGAGGTTATACTTCAGGAAATCAAGGTGGATATTATAATCAAAATGGTCAATACTATAATAATCAAACTAATTATAGTAATCCTTTTGAAGATAAAACTAAATACTACACAATACTTGGGGTTCAGCCTGGAGCAACACAAGATGAAATAAAAAAAGCTTACAGAGAACAAGCAAAAAAACATCACCCTGATAGATTTGCAAATGAATCTCAAGATATTAGAGATTATCATGAAAAAAAATTCAAAGAAATAAATGAAGCCTATGAAAAACTTCATGGTTAAATTTAATAAAAATTTTTATTTTAATTATTTAATACAATAATACTTTGGATATATAAAAAATTATGATATAATAAAATGAAAAAAATATGTGAAAAGAGGATGATTATGAAATTAAAAACTCTTATTTTAGCAGCAGGTAAAGGTACAAGAATGAAGTCTGATCTTCCAAAGGTTATTCACAAAGTAAATGGAATACCAATGGTAAAAAAAATTTTAAATGAACTTGAAATATTAGGAACAGAAGAAAATATTTTAATTCTTGGGCATAAAAAAGAAGAAATTTTAAATGAACTTGGAGATGTTAAATACGCAGTTCAAGAAGAACAACTAGGTACTGGACATGCTATAATACAAGCTAAAGATCTTCTAAAAGATTATGATGGAGATGTAATGATTTTATGTGGAGATACTCCTCTTTTAAAACATGAAACTCTAAAAGAAATGTATGAGACTCATAAAAAATCTGGAGTAGCAACAACTATTCTTACATCTATTTATGAAAATCCTTTTGGATATGGAAGAATTGTAAAAGCTAATGATAAAGTTATTGCTATTGTAGAAGAAAAAGAAGCAGATGAAGAAACAAAAAAAATTAAAGAGGTCAATGCAGGAGTTTATTGTTGTAATGCAAAAGATCTTTTTAATGCTTTAGATAAAATTGACAACAACAATGAAAAAGGTGAGTATTATCTTACTGATATTGTTGGTATTCAAGTTAAAGAAGGAAAAACTGTTGCAAGTTTTGTATTAGAAGATAACAGAGAAATTTTAGGAGTTAACTCAAAAGTTGAACTTGCGGAAGCTTCTAAAATTTTAAGAGAAAGAAAAAATCGTTTACTTATGGAAGAGGGAGTTATTCTTATTGATCCAACTTCTACTTATATAGAAGAAAGTGTAAAAATAGGAAAAGATACAGTTATATATCCGACTGTAATTCTTCAAGGAAATACTGTTATTGGAGAAAATTGTGAAATTATAGGATGCTCAAGAATAATAGATAGTACTCTTGGAAATAATATAAGAATTGAATCTTCTGTCATAGAAGAAAGTATTGTTGATGATAAAGTTACAATGGGACCTTTTGCCCATTTAAGACCAAAATCTCATTTAAAAGAAAAAGTACATATTGGAAACTTTGTTGAAATAAAAAAATCTACTCTTGAATATGGAGTAAAAGCAGGTCATTTAACATATTTAGGAAATGCAACAGTAGGTAGAGATACTAATATTGGAGCTGGTACTATTACATGTAATTATGATGGTGTTAATAAGTTTGATACAGTTATAGGGGAAAATGTATTTATAGGAAGTGATACTATGTTAGTTGCTCCTGTAAATATAGGGGATAAGGCAATTACTGGAGCAGGTTCTGTAATAACAAAAGATGTAGCTCCAAAAGCTCTAGCTGTTGAAAGAAATAAGCAAATAATTAAATTTGAATGGAGGAAATAAAAAAAATGCAAAAAATGGAAATGAAAGAAGTTAAAATTTTTTCAGGAACATCAAATGTAGAACTAGCTGAAAAAATAGCTAGAAAACTTGACCTAGCTTTAGGAGATGTACAAATTGTAAGATTTAAAGATGGTGAAGTTTATGTAAGGGTAGATGAAACTGTAAGAGGAAGAGATGTATTTGTTATTCAGCCTACTTCTGGACCAGTAAACGAAAATCTAATGGAGCTTTTAATCTTTATTGATGCATTAAAAAGAGCATCTGCAAAAACTATCAACGTTTTACTTCCATATTATGGATATGCAAGACAAGAAAGAAAATCTAGTCCAAGAGAACCAATCACAGCAAAATTAGTTGCTAACCTTTTAACAACTGCAGGAGCAAATAGAGTTGTTACAATGGATTTACATGCTGATCAAATACAAGGATTTTTTGATATTCCTGTTGATCACTTACAAGCATTACCATTATTAGCAAAATACTTTATCAATAAAGGACTTACTGGAGACGACGTTGTTGTTGTTTCTCCTGATATCGGTGGAGTAAAAAGAGCTAGAAAACTAGCTGAATGGCTAGATTGTAAAATAGCTATCATTGACAAGAGAAGACCTAAACCAAATATGTCTGAAGTTATGAATCTTATTGGAGATGTTGAAGGTAAAACAGCTATATTCATAGACGATATGATTGATACTGCTGGAACTATTGTTAATGGTGTTGAAGCTATAATGAAGAGAGGAGCAAAAGAATCTTATATTTGTTGTTCACATGCAATTCTTTCAGGACCAGCTGTAGGAAGATTACAAGATTCTTCTGTAAAAGAAGTTATTATAACTGACTCTATAAAACTTGCTGATGAAAAGAAAATTGATAAGATTAAAGTTTTATCAGTTGATGGATTATTTGCTGAGGCAATCAAAAGAATTGTTAATCATGAATCTGTATCTGAACTATTTGAAAGTATTGAAAATATTTAATAAATTTAAGTTGGAAAACTATATTAAAAAGCTAGTCTTTAGTACTAGCTTTTTATTTTATTTTATGTTAAAATATTTTGAAGTAATGTATTTCATAACTAAAGGTGAACTATGGAAAAGCAAAAACTAAATTATGAAAAAATAGGTACTGAATTAAAAAATGGAAAGCTTATTATTTATCCTACTGACACTGTTTATGGAGTAGGAGGAGTTATAACAAATGAAGAAACTATAAAAAATATCTACCGAGTAAAAGATAGAAGTTTCTCTTCACCTCTTATAGCTCTTGTTAGTAGTGCAGATAAAATTGAAGATATAGCTTTCATTAACGAAAAAAATAGAAAAAAAATAGAAATTCTTATTAAAAAATTCTGGCCTGGTGGCTTAACGATAATTCTTGAAAGTAAAAAAATTGTTCCGCCTGTAATGATTTCTAATGGTAAAACAGTTGGAGTAAGGATGCCAGACCATGAAGTAGCACTTAAAATAATAGAAAGTGCTGGTGGAATACTTCCAACTACAAGTGCAAATATTTCAGGTGAAAAAACTCCACGTTCTTTTGAAGAACTTGATGATGAATTTAAGAATAGAATTGACATAATTGTTAATGGTGGAGTATGTCCAATAGGAACAGCTTCTACGATTATTGATATGAGTAGTGAAAATATAAAAATATTGAGAGAAGGGGCTATCTCTCAAAAACAAATAGAAATGGCAATAGGTAAAATCTAAATCGGAGGTTATGAATGAAAGGGCAAAGAATAAATCCAGAGAAATTAAATCCTATGGAAATGAACAGTATGTCATCAATGATGGGAATGATGACTCTTCTACAGAAAATAGGAAAAGGAAAAAGAAAATATTCTGTAAAACTTGAAAAAAATCATAAAAAATTCTTAGTAAGATTTATGACTGATATAAAGAAACAATTTGCAGAAGCTTATTCAGATACTCAAATGAAAGGAGTATTAGCATTTTTTGATTATGTAAAAGTTACTTGTGAAAATAAAGCAACTACTGAATTAAAACTTAGTTATGAAGAATTTGATTTTTTAAAAAGACTTCTAAGTGATTCCTTAAAACATATAGATGGAATTAAACTTAAGTGGTATAACTTGATTAAAAAAGTAACTTTCAAGATGATGAAAATGCAATATATTGAAGTTTTAAAACAAATGAAATAGTAAATAGAAGTTGGAAAATAAAATTTTCTACATAAAAATTTTATTTTCCATTTTTATTTAAATAAAAATATAAAAAAATTTACTTTTTGTAAATATCATAGTATACTAAAATCATATTGTAGTGTGAAAAATAATTTTTTAAGGAGATCTATATGAAAATAACAAAAGAAACGGATTATGCTTTTAGAATAGTCTTATTTTTAAGTATGAATCAAGAAGAAAATAAAAGATTTAGTGGAGATGAACTTGTAGAAATAAATGAAATTCCTAAAAATCTTGGTAAAAGAATATTAACAAGGCTTGTTGATGGAAAAATAATAAATTCTAAAAAAGGAATAGGTGGAGGATTTTGTTTAGAACGTGACAAAAAAGATATTACTCTACTTGATGTTATGAATATAATAGAAGTGATGGATTTTAAAGACTGTGTTGCAAATAAAGACCTTTGTAAACATAAATTAGGAAAATGTGCTATTCATACTACAATGGAAAGAATTAGAAAAGTTCTATTTAATGAATTGGCAGCAGTAACTTTTGAAGATTTAGCAAATGAAGAATGTTTATGTAAAAAAAAATAGAGAAAAAAGTAACTACCCAAAATTTATTGAGTAGTTACTTTTTTATTATCTTGATAATATATCTGCCATACGGTAAAGGTCTATTATATCATGTTTTTTAGTTCCTTCCCATGCATAAGAAATTTCGTGAGTAATAACTTGTCCATCTTCTATTCCAATCATTACTCCTCCTTCTCCGGCATCAAGAACTTCTATTGCTTTTGCAGCAAGTCTTGTTGCAAGAACTCTATCACGTCCACTTGGAGTTCCTCCTCTTTGAACATGTCCAAGTACAACACTTCTTACTTCTGTTGATACTCTTTTTTTAAGTTCTATTTCTATATCTTGAATTTTTCCAACACCTTCAGCAACTAATACTATGTCATGAAGTCTTCCTGTATTTCTTCTTTCTTGAATTTGATATGCAAGCATTTCAATAGGATTTTCTAATTCTGGTATTAAAAGACCATCTCCTCCACCAGCAAGACAAGCATGAACAGCTAAATCTCCAGCTCTTCTTCCCATTACTTCTACTAATATTGTTCTTTCATGAGATGTTGCTGTATCTCTTAATTTAGAAATTGCATCTAATATTGTATTAAGACAAGTATCAAATCCTATTGTAAAATCAGTCCCTATGATATCATTATCAATAGTTCCAGGAAGTCCTACTACTTTAAAACCATGTTCTTTTGCTAAAAGATCTGCTCCTCTATAAGAACCATCTCCACCAATTACAACTATTCCTTCAATTCCTCTTCTTTTTAAATTCTCTGCTGCAATTGCTCTAAATTTTGGATCTTTAAATTCAGGACATCTAGCTGTTAAGAGAGCAGTTCCTCCTCTATCAATTATTCCAGAAATAAAACGTCCATCCATTGGGAATATTTCATCTCTAAGCATACCATGATACCCTCTTCTTATTCCGTAAACTTCCATTCCTTTGTATTGTGCCATTTTTGCTGCTGCTCTAATAGCTGCATTCATTCCTGGAGCATCTCCACCACTTGTTAAAATAGCTATTCTTTTCATGCTCTTTCCCCTCCTAAAAAATATACAAATAAATTTTTATTTATAATATAATAAAATTATACAAAAGCAAAAATCTATTTATAATTATTTAATAATTAAATAAATTTTTATTTTCCTATAAAAAATCCAATACGTCTAAATTTATTATACCTATTTTCAAGCAAAGTATCTATTTTTATTTTTTCAAGTTCAAAAATTGATAATAAAACTGCTTTTTTTAGGTTAATTTCTGCACATTTTGGATCTTTATGTGCCCCTCCAAAAGGTTCTGGTATTATTTCATCTATAACACCTAATTTTTTTAAATTTTGTGCTGAAATTTTTAAATTTTTAGCAGCTTTTTCAGCTAGACTTCCATCTTTAAATAATATTGCTGCACATCCCTCAGGGGATATTACCGAATAAATGGCATGTTCCATCATTAAAACTTTGTCAGCAACCCCTAGTGCAAGTGCTCCCCCACTTCCACCTTCTCCAATTACTATTGCTATTATTGGGGTTTTTAAACCTGACATCTCCATTAAGTTTCTAGCAATGGCTTCTCCTTGTCCTCTTTCTTCTGCTTCCATTCCTGGATAAGCTCCCGATGTATCTATTAATGTTAAAACAGGAATATGAAACTTTTCAGCCATTTTCATAAGCCTTAAAGCTTTTCTGTATCCTTCTGGATTAGACATTCCAAAATTTCTTTCTATTTTTTCTTCAACAGTTCTTCCTTTTTGAATTCCTATAACCATAAATTTCTTATTATCAATTCTACAAAGTCCACCAATAATTGCACTATCATCACCAAAAAGTCTATCTCCATGAAGTTCTACAAAGTCAGTTGTTATTTCATTTATATAATCAAGAGCATATGGTCTTTCTGGGTGTCTTGCTATAGAAACTTTATCCCAATCTGTTAATTTTGAATATGCTTCTTTTGATTTGGCTATATATATTTTTTTTTGTTTTTCAATTTCTTTTGATAAATCTACTTCTTTTTCTTCTGCAAACTTCTCAAGTTCTTTAATTTTATTTTCAATCTCTAAAAGTTCTTTTTCGTATCTCACAATAAACCTCCATAAACTTATACAATATTTTTTAATATTTTCACAAGAGTATCTTTCATATTTTCTCTTTTTGTAATAACATCAATCATACCATGTTTTAATAAAAATTCGCTTGATTGAAATTCTTTAGGAAGTTTTTGTTTTATTGTTTCTTCTATAACTCTTTTTCCAGCAAAGCCAATAAGAGCGTTTGGTTCAGATACAATTATATCTCCAAGCATTGCAAAAGATGCTGTTACTCCACCTGTTGTAGGATTTACTGGAACGGATATAAAAGGTTGTCCAGATTCTTTTAATCTCTCGATTGCCGCTGAAGTTTTTGCCATCTGCATAAGAGAAACTATTCCCTCATACATTCTTGCCCCTCCAGAACTTGAAACTATAATAACAGGAATTTTTTCTTTAATTCCTCTTTCGATAGTTCTTGTTATTTTTTCTCCAACAACTGAACCCATACTTCCACCAAGGAATGAAAAATCCATTACAGCTATACTGACTTTTATTCCTTGCATACTTCCTATACCTGAAATGACTCCTTCATTTAGTTCTGTTTTTTCTTTTGCTACTGCAAGTTTATCTTTATATCCTTCAAATTCTAAAAAATCTTCACTTGTTAAATCAGCATCCATTTCTTCAAATGATCCACCATCAATAAGGAGTTTAATTCTATCTTTAGCTCCCATTTTATAATAATAATCACAATTAGGACATTTATGCATATTTCTACCAATATCTTTTTTTATTATTATCTCTGAACACCCTGGACATTTTTCCCAAAGTTCTGATACCTCTTCAGTGATTCCACTTTTTTCTTTTTCTTTTTCTATAAATACTTGTGGTTCTTCATTCTCTTTTAAAGTTAGTGTTGCATATTTCTTTTTCTTTAGAGAAAAAAACTTCATTTTTCTCCCTCCTTAATTTTTTTATACTGCACTTAATTTTATAGGATTTTTAATTATATTTCAATATTAAATTGCTTTTAATTACATTATAATATAAAATAAATTTATAAACTTTTATAGAAAATAGGTGATTGATATTAATAATAATTTAAATGAAATTCGTATTACACTAGATAATATAAATACTAAGATAGCATCTTTACTTTCTGAAAGAGTTGAACTAGTGAAAACTGTTGGAAAAATAAAAAAACAGGAAAAAAATTTCTATGTTCCTGAAAGAGAAAAATTTATATTTAAAACTCTAACAGAAAAATTTCCAGAACTTGATAAAAATATTATAAAGAGTTTATTTACACAAATTATTTCTGGATGTAGAAGCTATGAGAAAATTTTTGAAGTAGGACTTAAAGAAGATGTGTATTCTCTTTCTGCTCTTATAAATATTTTAGGAACATTTACATCAAATCATTTCTTTAAAGATATAGAATCTTTAAGAGAAAATTACAACTCTTTAGACTATGCTCTTATTAAGTTAGATGAAAGTTCTTTATCTTTAGTTGAAAATATTCAAGATATTTTTATAGTGAATGAATATGAAGATAAGGAAAATAAATTTTTACTTCTTGGAAAAATTGAAAATAAAGATATATTATCTGGAAAAATTGGTTTCTTACTAGAAAAAAATAACTTTGCTAAAATAAAAGATAGATTGTATAATCTTTTATATAAAACTTATTCTATATCTAGTGATAATTTATTTATAGAAATTAATTATTCTGAAAAAGATAACATTCAAGATATTAAGGATATTTTTTCTGTTCCTCATAAATATATGGGAATATATCCTAATAATAATTTTTAATTTTCGGAGGTTTTGTAATGAAAAAAATTTTAATTTTATTTGTTGCTATAGCTTTTACAGGTTGTTCAAATCTTCCTGCAACACTTAATCCTATTGGAATTAGTGTAGTTTCACAGGAAAAAATTGCTAATGCTGTTTCAAATTCAGAGCTTTATGCTGTTGGAAGTGCTAAAATAGATACAGCAGGATCATTTGTAGCAGAAGGAAAAGCAAGAATTCAAGCAAGAGAGAATCTTAAGGCTAAAATATCAAATGAAGTGGCAACTATATTTAATAGTTATATGCTTAATGTTGACAATAACACTAAAAAAGTATATACTGCTGCTCTTCCCGATTTAAGAAATTATACAACAGAAACTCTTCTTTTAAAAGCTACTGAAAAAATAGCTCTTGTTGATGATAATAAATCATATGTAGCTCTAGCTATAAAAAAAGATGATCTTGCAAAGGAATCTAAATTTGTCTTTACTGAATATACAGCAAGTGTAATTAAAAAACTTGAAAATATAAAAATTCTTGTTGGAAATAGTAATATAGGAGTTCCTATTGAAGTTGATAACTCTTCTATAGCACTTCCAATAGAGATAGATAATGGTCAAACTAATACAAGAAGTGACATTCCTTCTATTGAGGAAGATCCTTTATTTAATTAAAAAGAAAGGAATTTATAATGATAAAAAAAATAATTTTATTAATTACTACTTTAATTATAACAGGATGTTCAAATCTCCAATCTGAAATAAAGAAGGATGAAAATACTCTTCTTTCTATAGATAATAAAAATAATGGGATAATTTGTTCGCTTTTTCCTAACAAACAAAAAATTAAAACTTTTGGTACCCTTGTAAATGGTAAACTTCAAGGTAGATACACTGAATATTATGAAAATGGATATCCTTTATTTATAACAAATTATAAAGATGGAAAACAAAATGGAGAGGTTAAAAAATATTACGAAAATGGAAAAGTTCATGTGAAAGGTTCTATGAAAAATGATTTGGCTGATGGAAAATTTATATTTTTCTATAAAGATGGAGAACGTCAGTATATTAAAAATTTTAAAAATGGTATTTATAATGGATATTATATGGAATTTTATCCAAATGGAGCTATAAAAACTAAAGGATACTATGAAGAAGGGTATAAAAGTGGGATTTTCTCATTTTATAATAATGAAGGAAGAAAAATCCAAGAAGGACAATATATTCATGGTATAAGATATGGAATTTGGAAAAATTTTGATACAACAGGAAAAATAATATCATATATTGACTATAAAGATAAGGGATACATTACTCCTGAAGATAAATTTTAGTTTTATATAGTTTCTCTAAGTAAATTTAAAAGTATACTGTATATTTTCAACATATATTTAGCGATATTTATTCTTTTTATAAAAATAGCTTTCTATGAATTTAATTTTATCACAGAAAGCTATTTTATTATTTAAATATTATAGATTTTCGTACAATCAGAGATATATTAATATTTTTTATAAGTTACCTTTTTTTATGGCTATTATAATTGTTGTTATTAAACCACCCCAAACTATTCCACAACCTATAAGCATCATGATTATTGCACTTGTATTCATATAACCTCCTTCATAACCATAAATATCTATATTTCTTTTTCCCACTTTTTATTATAGAAAATAGTTGCAGTAATTATCATCAATCCTATTATTCCCCAACCAAATACAATTTTAGCAGTTGTCATACCTCCAAATCCTGTTATTAAGTTTGAAATAATAGTTATTCCTAATATAGTAGGAGTTACAAATTTTAATAAAAAATTAAATAATTTTCCAATTTTAAAATCAGAATACTCATTTGCCTCTTGTCTTATTTTTTCAAGTCCATAAAGTCTAGCAACAAGAATAGTTTCAAGAAGTCCTGATGTTGCTATTATATAATTTCCAACATGAGCATCAACTATATCAAGAATATAATTAAATCCTGCATAAGTAGCAAAGCATGCACTTCCTAAGAATCCTACAATAGATATAATTGAAACTAATTTTTTTCTTTCTATATTAAATTTATCCATAACAGCTGCACCAAAAGATTCAAGCATAGATATACTTGATGAAAGACCAGCTATAAATAAACAGAAGAAAAATAAAAATCCAATAAGTCCTTGCAATACAGTATTCGATGTTATTGTTGAAATAGCTATTGGGAAAGCGATAAATGCAACTCCAGCTCCACTTCCAAAAGAATCAAAACCAACTCCCATTTTAGTAACAAGATGTCCTAAAGTAGAAAATACTGTTATTCCAGAAATAATATCAAAAGCAGCATTTGAAAATACAGTCATAAAAGAACTGTTGACTATATCCCAATTATCTGGAATATAAGATCCATAAGCTATCATAACTCCAACAGCAAGAGTTGTTGAAAAGAATACTTGTGCATATGCAGAAACCCAAATATTTGGATTAGCAATTTTTGTAAAATCAGGAGTAAATAGTGTGTTAAGACCTAAAATAGAACCATCTAATCTTATAGAGTTTATCATAAATAAAATCATCATAATCATAAGAATAGGAGTAAAGATTTTAGAACATTTTTCTATTCCACCTGAAATACCATTTTTAACTATAACCCAGTTTCCAAACCAGACTATAATAACAAAACTTAGCATGTATTTACTTATACCTGCTGCCAAATCAAAAGGACCTTTTGCATTACCTGCTATCATTCCCATCACAGGACCAGGATTTGCCATCCAGTTAACAACTCCAAAGGCATGTAAAAGTGACCATACCATAAAAACAACAGAAATTGAAATAATAGTACTATAAAACATCATTACGATAACAGGAACCATTACTTGCAGCCAACCAATCCATTCATATTTTTTTCCTAAAAGTCTAAATGCTTTTGTAGAACCTCCTCTTACTTTTCTACCATATTGATATTCAAGAATCATTAATGGAATAGCACAAGTAAATAGTGCTACGATATATGGAAGAAAGAATGCCCCACCACCATTTTTGTATGCTTGGAATGGAAATCTCCACAAGTTTCCTAATCCTATTGCTGCTCCAACTGCTGCATAAATAAAACCTCTCCTACTTTGCCATAACTCTCTTGTCTCAGCCATAATAATAGACCTCCTTAAGATTTTAAAAGTATATTTTTATATATTAATTTAATATTAATATTATGGTAATGAAACCTATAGAATATTATTTTCTACTTATTTTAGTATAGCTATATTTAAAGAAAAATTATTTTTCAGTAGTTAAATATCTATAAATTGTTTTTTCAGATGTGTTAAATTTTTTAGCTACTTCACTTATACTTCCTTTAAGATTAAAAATTCCTTTTTTATCAAGTTTTTTAACAAATTCTATTTTTTCAGATGTACTCATTGCATCTACTGGTTTTTTTAGATTATTAAAAAATTGTTTAATTGTATATTGAGCATATTCTTCGATGGTATTCATTTTTTCTACTTCTTCTGATTCTTCAGCGATATTTCTTTCTTCTCCACCAGTTATATTTTTTAATAATTCATTTATAAAATTTGCTGCTTCAATCATATTTGAAATATTTATTCTTATGCTAAAGACACCTTTTAGATTATTTTTATTATCTTTTATAAAAAATGTGGATAATCTAAAAAGTTGTCCATTAGTTCCTTTTCCAGGAAAATTGGTTATAAAATTTAGACTTTCTTTACCATCTCTTTCATATTTTTCTAATAATTTTTCTAATGTTTTAGGAATAGGACTACCTAAATCAAAATCACAATTAAAGGATTTTGCAAGAAGTTCTCCACATTTTTTTCTTTCAAAACTATAAAGAGTTATTTCTGCTATATCTCCTAAAGTTTTTTCAAGAAATTTAATAATAATAGTGTAATATTCAAATGTTTCTTTAAAGATCATATATTCCTCCGAATTTTAAGATAAATTTCTTGATATAAAAATTTACGAGAAGAAATTCTAATTTTTATATTTTTAAGTATAATACATTTTTCTAATAAGTAAAATATATATTATATATTTTAAAAATATAATTTTTTCATTTTTATATATACAATTAAATCGTAAAACAAACATAAAGTTTTTTTTTGGCGCAAAAATATATAAAAATATAGAAAATAAAAAATGAATTAATTAACATTTTACAAAATTAAAAAATGATATACAGATAATTTTACATATATATAAAAAGCAAACTTTTTTTGTACTATAAAAACTTAATTAAAACATAAAGTTTAATTTTTTTTCAAAAAAATAATAAGAAATTCTTGACAGTTTTTTATAAAAATGATAATATTATCTCAAGAAGTAAGGGGAGATAACAATAAGTAAAAAATTTCCATTCAAGTTTTGTCAAATATACTGGATTTTGTTATTGTTTTTTTAATAAATTTATAGATACAATACAAAGTTATAACAGTTTTTTATTTAAATTAGATGCCGCCCGCCAATCTTAATAAGATGACCGGGGCACAAACAAATCTTTTTATAAATTTTTGGAGGTGTTTTTCATGGCAGTAAAGTATATCCCAGAACCATTTAGAATTAAGATGGTAGAACCTATTAAAATGTTAACTAGAGAAGAGAGAATTCAAAAAATTAAAGAGGCTAAATATAATCTTTTTAATCTTAAAGGTGAAGATTGTTATATAGACCTTTTAACAGACTCTGGAACAAATGCAATGAGTCATGATCAATGGGCAGGAGTTATGCATGGTGATGAAGCTTATGCAGGAGCATCAAGTTATTATAAATTAGTGGAAGCTGGAAAAGATATTTTTGGATATGGATTTATTCAACCAGTTCACCAAGGAAGAGCAGCAGAAAAAGTTCTTTTCCCTACATTCTTAAGTCAAGGTAAAGTTGCTATATCAAATATGTTTTTTGATACTACACGTGCTCATGTTATATTAGCAGGTGCAAGACCAATAGACTGTGTTGTTGAAGCAGCTAAAAATCCTTCTTTACGTTGTAAATTTAAAGGAAATATGGACGTAGAGAAAATGGAAAAAATAATTCTTGAAAAAGGGCCTGAAAATGTAGGATTAGTTGTTATGACAGTTACTAACAACTCTGCTGGTGGTCAACCAGTTTCTATGCAAAATATAAGAGAAACTGCAGCAATATGTAAAAAATATAATATTACATTTAATATAGATGCTGCTCGTTATGCTGAAAATGCTTTCTTTATAAAAAGAGATGAAGAAGGATATCAAGATAAATCAATAAAAGAAATAGTAAAAGAAATGTTTAGTTATGCTGATATGTTTACTATGTCTGCTAAAAAAGATACAATAGTTAATATGGGAGGTTTAATTGGTATTAAAGATGCTGAAAGTCCTTTAATTCTAAAAATAAAAGCTAACTGTATTTCTTATGAAGGATTCTTTACTTATGGAGGTCTTGGAGGAAGAGATCTAGAAGCTCTTGCAATAGGGCTTTATGAAGGAATTGACGAAGACTACTTAAGATATAGAAATGGACAAATGGAGTACTTAGCTTCAAGATTAGATGATGCAGGTATAGCTTATCAAGCTCCAATAGGAGGACATGGTGCATTTATAGATGCTAAAGCAATGTTCCCTCAAATTCCTTATAATGAATTCCCAGGACAAGTTCTTGCTATAGAATTATATATAGAAGCAGGAATTAGAACTTGTGATATAGGATCATATATGTTAGGAAATGATCCAGATACAGGTGAACAATTAAAAGCTGACTTTGAATTTACTCGTTTAGCTATTCCAAGAAGAGTTTATACTCAATCACACTTTGATGTAATGGCAGATGCTATTATAGCTGTAAGTAAGAGAGCTCATGAAATTAAACATGGTTATAAAATTACTTGGGAACCACCTATTCTTCGTCACTTCCAAGCATCACTTGCTCCAGTAGAAGAATAAAAAAAATATTTTTGTTCTTTGTCAAATAGTGTTAGTAAAAAAATAAAATAGATTTTTATAATAACCTTAATGTTAATTTTTAGCATTAAGGTTATTTTTTTAATATTTTTTGAATTAATCTATTTTTAAAATGAATGAAAATTTTATATTTCTAAATACATTATTTTAAATATTTTAAAATTATAATTTCAATTTTTAAAATAACTTATAGAGATCGATAATTGCAATTTTATCTTAGAAAAAACATCTATTATTTTTATATTTAGATATTATGAAAAATAAAAGAGCATGCATTTATTATACTTTTAAATTCATTAAAGTATCAGTAAGCTAATTAAAAGCTAGACAAGTATTTTTATTATTAATATTGAAAATTAAATGTTTGTAAAAGAAAGACACAGCTTTTAGCTGTGCCTTTCTTTTTTTGAATGGAATTTATATAATTTATAACTAGTAGCCTATATATTTTTTATTTTATTAATTTCTGCAATTAATAAAGGAATAATTTTTATAGCATCTCCAACAAGACCTACATCAGCAACCTCAAATATAGGTGCATCTTCATCTTTATTTATTGCAACAATATATTCAGAACCAATCATACCAGATAGGTGTTGAGTAGCTCCAGATACACCACAAGCAATATATAATTTTGGAGAAACTATTTTTCCAGATTGTCCAACTTGATGAGAACGTGGAATCCATTCTCCTTCAATGGCAGGTCTTGTAGCTCCAACAACTCCACCACAAACATCAGCAAGTTGTTTAACAAGTTCAAAGTTTTCTTTTGTTCCCATTCCACGACCACCAGAAACAATAATTTCAGCTTCTTCAAGATTTACTTGTTCTCCAGCTTCTTTAATAATATCAACTATTTTTGTTAAAATAGCTTCAGCTGGAACAGGAATATTTTCTTTTATTATTTCTCCAGTTTTTTCAGGAACAAGATTTTTAGCAAATGAACCAGAACGAATTGACATTACAACAGGAAAAGTTTTTATTACAATATCATTTAGAATTGTTCCACCATAAACAGGACAAGTCATAACGATATTATCTCCTTCTAATTTTATATTTATAACATCAACAGCACTTGTTGTTTCAAATCTACTAGCTATAATAGGCATTAAATCTTTTGCATACTGTGTTCCACCAGCCATTATAGTAGCAGGTTTATATTTTTTAATAATCTCAGTAAGAATAAATCTATGAGATTCAACTTGAGCATTTTCATTTTCTACAAGAATAATTTTATCAGCTCCTGCTTGGAAAACTAATTTTGTAGCTTCATCTAAATCTTTTCCAATTAAAACAGCGAAGACTTCTTCTCCTTTTGCTTTTGCAATTTCACTTGCTTTACCAAGAGTTTCCAAAGCACAGTTTATAGGAGTTTTATTAGCTGTTTCAACATATACCATTATATTTTTCATATCAGTAAGTTTCATTTACATAACCTCCTAAAATACTTTAGCATCTGTCATTATTTTAATTGCTTGAGCAACAACTTCTTCAGCTGTTTCAGCTTTTAATTTTACTCCTGCAGAACGTTTTGCAGGTTCAAAAACATTTACAACTTCCATAATATTTTCAGATTTTTCAGCAGGTTCAAGTTCATCTATAGGTTTCTTTCTAGCTGCCATCTTTGTTTTTATTGTTGGGTATCTTGGTTCATAATTAGGTTTTTGAACTGTTACAATGCATGGAAGTTTAGTTTCAATAATATTATATCCATCATCAGTTTCTTGTTTTAATTTTGTAACCTCATTTTCAACTTCTATATCAACAACATTTGCAACAGAAGGAAGACCAAGTTGTTCAGCAATAAGAAGTCCAACTTGACTAGAAGCATAATCAGTAGCTTCTTTACCACAGAAAACGATATCAAATTTTTTATCAAGAATTTTTTCTATATCGTCTTTTGCTTTTATAAGATATTTTACAACTCCATCTGTTCCTAAAGAGTTAGCATCATCTTCTTTAACAAGATATGCTTTATCTGCTCCAACAGCTAAACAGTTTTTAAGTGAATTTTTTACACTTTCATCTCCTATAGAAACAACAGTAATTTCACCACCAATTTTTTCTTTTAAACGAGTTGCCATTTCAAGAGCATATGTATCAAAGGCATTAACAATTTCACTAATTCCATCAAGATTAGGTTTACCAGTTGAAGAATTAAGATAAATTTCAACAGAATCATCAGGAACTTGTTTTATACAAACTAATATTTCCATAATTTAGTGTCCTCCTTAACTTATCTTCCGATAGTGTTGTTTGCTATTACGATTCTTTGTACTTCATTAGTTCCTTCAAAAATTTGGAATATTTTTGCATCTCTTAATAATTTTTCAACAGGATATTCACGGCTGTATCCATATCCACCAAAGAATTGGATAGCTTCAGAAGCAACTTCCATTGCTATATCAGATGCATAGCATTTTGCTATAGCTGACTCCATACTGTGTGATAATCCCATATCCATTTTAGTTAAAGCATGGGCAACCATTTGACGAGCAGTTTCAGTTTTTATTTGCATATCAGCAATTTTAAATTGAAGAGCTTGGTTTTTAATTATAGGTTTTCCAAATTGAATTCTTTCTTTACCATATTTTATAGCTTCATTTATTCCTCTTTGAGCAATACCAGTTGCTACACAACCCATCCATGTACGAGCTTGGTCAAGAGTTTTCATTGCAATTGAGAATCCTTTTCCTTCAGCACCAATAAGGTTTTTAGCAGGAATACGACAATCTTCAAGAACAACATCACAAGTATTTGAAGTACGGATACCCATTTTATCTTCTTCATTACCAGTACTTAATCCAGGAGTTCCAGCTTCAACAAAGAACATAGAAATTCCTTTTACACCAGCTGATTTATCAGTCATAGCAGTTACACAATAGAAAGATGCAACAGCTCCATTTGTTATGAAACATTTTCTTCCGTTTAAAACATAGTAATCTCCATCTTTAACTGCAGTAGTTTTACCAGCACTTGCATCAGAACCAGCTCCAGGTTCAGTTAAACAGAAAGCTCCAAATCCTCCTTCAAGTATTAAATCACAAGCACGTTTTTTAAGTTCATCAGAACCAGCAATTAAAACTGGTTTCATTCCAAGTCCACTTGCAGAAATTGTAGTTGCAAATCCAGCATCAGCTATTGCCATTTGTTCTATAAGGGCAGCAACATCAACTCTACTAAGTCCAGGTCCACCATATTCTTCAGGTACTTCTAAAGCATGGTATCCTTGTTCAATAGCTTTTTCATATATTTCTTTTGGCCATTCACCAGTTCTGTCATATTCTTTACATTGTTCCATTACTTCTTTTTCACAAAAGTTTTTAACGTCCTGTAGTAAATCTTGAGCTTCTTCAGAAATTAAATATGCCATAATTATTTACCTCCTAAAATTTAAGTAAAAATTGGTTTATATATTTTAATAGTAATGTGTCAAATTATAATTTATAACAAACTTTTCCAGGATTTAAAATCATCTTAGGGTCAAATACTTGTTTTATATCTTTCATTAAACGTATATTTGTTTTACCAACAAAATCAGCAAGATAACTTACTTTACCATATCCTATACCATGTTCTCCTGAAATTAGTCCTCCACATAAAGCTGCTTCTTTATAAATATCAGTCATAAATTCATGAACTTGTTTTTTAAATTCAACTTCGTCCATATCATTTGCACAAGCATAGATGTGAAGATTTCCATCACCAGCATGTCCAAAGCTTTTAATAGTGAAGTCAAATTTTTCTTGTAGAGATTTAACATAAGTTAGATATTTTGCTATTTGATTTACTGGAACAACAACGTCACATTCATCAAGTAATTTAGTTTCAGCTTCAATTGCTTCTAGGAAAGAACTTCTTGCTGCCCAAGCATCTTTTTTCTTAGTTGGAGTATCGGCAACTAAGACATCAATAGCTCCAGCTTCAAGAACAATTTCAGAAGCAGTTTCTGTTATGGCTTCAAGTTCTTCCATGTCATTTCCATCAAATGTAACAAGAAGATATGCTCCTATATCTACTCCGTCAAGAGTTTGAGGGAATACACTCTTTCCAAGATATCTTTCAGAAGAAAGAACAATTTCTTTTTCCATAAACTCTAGTGCTTGAGGTTGTAAATGTGCCATAAAGAATTTAGGAACAGTTGCTATACAATCTTCAAGATTTTCATAAGGAATAATTAGACTAATAGTTTCTTTTGGAGCCGGTATAAGTTTTAAAGTAAGTTCAGTTATTATACCAAGAGTTCCTTCAGAACCAATCATTAAGTTAAGTAAACTATATCCAGTAGAAGTTTTTGAAACAGTAGCTCCTAATTTAACGATTTCTCCAGTTGGAAGAACAACAGTCATAGCACGAACATAGTCTCTTGTACATCCATATTTTACTGCTCTCATACCACCAGCATTTGTAGAAACATTTCCTCCAAGTGTTGCAAATTTTTCTCCTGGATCAGGTGGATATAAAAGTCCTTGTTTTAATGCATCTTCAGCAAGATCATTTAAAAGAACTCCAGCTTGAACATGAACTACAAAGTTTTCTTTATCATAATTTAAAATTTTATTCATTTTACTTATATCAATCATAACACCACCAAAGATAGCAACAGCAGCACCTGTAAGTCCTGTTCCTGCTCCTCTTGGAATTACTGGGATAGAATTTTCATAACATAATTTTACAATTGCAGCAATATCTTCAGTAGTTGTAGCTTCAATTACGACATCTGGCATACCTTTTCCATAAATAGGCATTTCATCATGTGAATAATCATCATTAATATCTCCATTAACATGAACCTTACCTGGAACGATATTTTTAAATTGATCGATTAATTCAGGTGTAACTTTGTTATAAATTATTTTTTCCATATCCATTCCTCCTTAATCTTATATTATGATAATTTTAAATTATATGCTTTTAAATTAAACCTATACCAAAATATGTGACAAGTCCATAAATAATTATAAAAACAATGTAATATTTAATAACTCCAGTAAGAATTTCACTTTCTTTTCCAATAATTCCAGCAGCAGCAGTAGCAACAGCTATACTTTGTGGAGATATAATTTTACCAGCAGTACTTCCAATTATATTTGATGCAACCATCCATGTAGGACTCATATTAAGAACAATAGCAGCACTATGTTGAAGTTTTGTAAAAAGGACACTACTTGAAGTAGCACTTCCTGTTACAAATGTTCCAACAGAACCTAAGAATGGAGCAACGAAAGGATAGAAATTACCAGTAATATTAACAATAAAATCAGCTATTACTTGAATCATTCCACAATATCCCATAACTTTTGCAGTTGCTATAACAGCCATAATAGTTATTATAGTCTTAGACATTTGTTTAATAGTTTTAAAGAAAACACAAACTATCTCACTAACAGGACATTTTTGAACAAGTCCACCAATAAAAGCAGCAACTATAATTTGGACTCCTGGTGTAGAAAGCCATGCAAAAGTATAAGGGACTGCATCTTTTCCAGAATATATAACTATACTACTTTTAACAGATGCTAAAGGTTTATTAATCATAGGTACAAGTGAAGAAGTAAATACTAAGAAAAGAAGTACAAATATAAATGGACTCCATGCAATGAAAGCTTGTTTAAGATCTACATTAGTAATATTTTTCTCAGTTTTTATATTAAAATCAGGATTATTAATTTTAAAAAACTTAGTAAGAATAATGATAATAGCCATACATACAACAGAACCTAAAATTGAAGGAAGTTCTGGACTTATAAATCTTGCTGTGATATATTGGAAAACTGTAAAAGAAAGTCCAGCCATAAGAGTTATAATCCATATTCCTTTAAATGCCTCAGTTCCTTTTTTTCCAGCACTTTTTCCAGTCATATAAATTACCATGAAAGGAACAAGAACTGACATAATTGAAGTTTGAAATATAGTATATATAGCAATTTCGTAAGAACTTAATCCTGCAATACTTGCAGCAGTTATTTCAGGAACACCAATAGAACCAAATGCAACAGGTGTAGTATTTGCAACTAGACAAACCATTGCAGCAAAAAGAGGTTCAAATCCAAGTCCTATAAGGATACCAGCAGGAATAGCAACAGCAGTACCAAATCCTGCCATTCCTTCCATGAAAGCACCAAATCCCCAAGCGATAATTAAAACCAAAATACGTTTATCTGTTGAAACAGAAGCTAACATATTTTTTATAATTTCTATATTTTTAGTGTATACAACAAGATTATAAGTGAAAACAGCAGCTATGATAACAAGACATATGGGCCAGATAGCCATAACAAATCCTTCAAGAGTTCCTGTTATAACATCAATGCTACTTTGTTTCCAAATGAATAGAGCTTCAATAAGAGTAATAATCATAGCTAAAGGACATGCTTTATGTCCAGGTAATTTTAATCCTGTTAGAGCTATGACTAGAAAAAGAATAGGCAGAATAGCCAGTAAAAACATCAACATATTGTTACCTCCTCAAAGAATTTCAATCATACAATATTGGTCCTACCATAAAAATTGAAAAAAATAAAAAAGCACGTCAATACATTGTTACAAAATATTACATATTATATTGGTACTACCAAATATAATATTAAAAAATTTTAAATTTCATTTTATAATTGAATTTACTGATAATCACTAAATGGTCCTACCAAGATAGTTCTAAAAATTAAAAATCAATATAAAATATTGATTTTTAATCTAGTGATATGGTTATTATATACCTTATTGTTTATAATGTCTAGTTATTTTTTAAAAATATAGAACTTTTTTTAAAAAATATGTATAAAAATATAAATAAAAGATTAAAAATAAGACATTAAAATTAAGAATTCTGATATTTTATAATATATTCAAAGTGAAGATTAAGTCCTTTTATACTTTTCTTTAAATCACCTTCAATAACTCCTTCTACAATCATTCTATGTGCACCCCTAAGAGCTTTATCACCTTTCATACCAAGTATAATTTTTTCACGAAGACGAGGAATATAGATATTCATAATTTTTGTTAAAGCAAGATAACTGGTTTTCATATAGTCATTATTTGTTGCTTCAATAAGAAAATAGTGTATTTTTTTATCATAAATCACAGCTTCTTTTTCAGTTTCAGCTTCTTCTAATTTAGTAAGATAATAAAGAAGATCTTTTTTATCATCTTCTGAAACTTTTCCAGTGATAATATTTATAGCTCCCCATTCAATAGCATATCTAAATTGTGTTATTTGTTTATCGTCCATTCCTTTTAAGATAAACATATATGACATAATATCTGCTATGGTTTCTTCAAAATCAGCAGAAATAAAATTTCCTGCACCATGTTGACTAGTAACAACACCCATATTTTCTAAAATACGAAGTCCTTCTCTAGTAGAATTTCTACTAATATCTAGGATTTTAGCAAATTCCCTTTCTGGTGGGAGCTTATCTCCTAATTTTAATTGTCCATTTGAAATTCTTTCACAAATATATTCATTAACTTTATAATAAGATTTTTTTTCCATTTTTCCCTCTTTTCTATTTTAATTAAATGGATTAACAAATAAATTATTACATATAATATATATTAAAAAATTTAAATTTTCAAGTTTTTATTTGTTGTAAAATAAGAGTTTTTAAAAGAATACGAAAATTGTATTTATTTTTATTGACAAAAACA
>JAHHTB010000089.1 GCA_020024855.1 Fusobacterium sp. | reverse complement strand
TATCATTTCTATAAAATACTTATGAACTGAAGTATCTTTAGTTAATTCTGGGTGAAAAGATATAGCAAGCATATTCTTTTCTCTTACTGCAACTATTTTCTCATCAACTTTTGAAAGTATTTGAACATTTTCTCCTACACTTTCAACATAAGGAGCTCTTATAAATACCATCTCCACCTTTTTATCTATTCCTTTAAACTCCTCACAAGTTTCAAAACTTCCTAATTGTCTTCCATAAGCATTTCTTTTTACACATATATCCATTGTTGCTAAATGTTTTGTCTTATCATTCATAAGTTCTTTAGCTAATAATATCATACCAGAACAAGTTCCAAACACAGGAAAACCATTTTCTATTTTTGATTTTAACTTCTCTAATATTTCAAAATCTCTAAGTAATTTTCCCATTGCTGTACTTTCCCCACCTGGAAGAATTATCCCATCAATATTATCTAAATCCTCTTTCGTTTTTATATAGGTATTCTCTACTTTCAAAGTATCTAATATTTTTTTATGTTCTAAAAAAGCTCCTTGTAAAGCAAGTATTCCTATTCTCATATTAATACCCTCTATCTGCCATTTTTTCTTCTTCTTTTAATGTGTAAACATTTATTCCAACCATTGCTTCTCCTAAATCTTCTGAAACTTCTGCAAGTATCTTAGGATTATTATAATTTGTTACTGCTTTAACTATTGCAGCTGCTCTCTTAGCTGGATCTCCTGATTTAAATATTCCTGAACCTACAAACACCCCATCACAACCAAGTTGCATCATCAAAGCAGCATCTGCTGGAGTTGCTACCCCACCTGCAGCAAAGTTTACAACAGGAAGTTTTTGATTTTCATGAACATATTTTAATAATTCATAAGGAACTCCTAACTCTTTAGCACAGTTGTATAGTTCACTTTTATCTACTGATGCTATTCTTCTAATTTCCTCATTCATTCTTCTCATATGTTTTACTGCCTCAATTATATCTCCTGTTCCTGGTTCTCCTTTTGTTCTTATCATACTTGCTCCCTCTTGTATTCTTCTAAGGGCTTCTCCTAAATTTTTTGCTCCACAAACAAAAGGAACTTTAAATTTTGTTTTATCTATATGAAATCTATCATCTGCTGGTGTTAATACTTCACTTTCATCAATATAATCTACTTCTAGAGATTCTAATATCTGTGCTTCAACAAAATGTCCTATTCTTACTTTTGCCATTACAGGAATTGATACTGCTTTCTGAATTTCTTTTATCATTTTAGGGTCTGACATTCTTGCTACTCCACCAGCTTTTCTAATATCTGCTGGTACTCTTTCTAATGCCATTACTGCACATGCTCCTGCCTTTTCTGCTATTACTGCTTCTTCTGGAGTCGTTACATCCATTATTACTCCACCTTTTAACATTTGTGCTAAATTTTTATTTAATTCATATCTAGACATCTTTCTCTCTCCTTTTATTATAATATTGATTATTTTTTGATTAATATTTAATAAAATCAGCGCTGATGTATCTTTTATCTGTATTCATTATTGCACAATAAAAATTTTTATTCAATCTTTATGGCTTTAATTGTACTAATACACATTTTAATTTTTTATAAAATTTAAACCCAAAACAAAAGAGTTGTATAGATTTATAAATCTTATACAACTCCTTTATAGTTTTTAAATATCTATTTAGCCTCTTTCTATTCTTTCAAATACTTCTTTTATCTCAGGGATTGAATTTCTTCCCCCTAATTTTTCAACTGAAAGTGAAGCACATGCTGAAGCAAATTCAATATTTTTTTCAATAGAGAAATTATTACTTAAGCCATATACAAAAGCTCCATGAAATATATCTCCTGCACCTGTTGTATCTACTGCTTTTGTTTTAAATGCTTTGAACTTTTGAAGTTTCCCATCTTTCTTCATAATAGAACCACGTTCTCCTAAAGTAACTATGATTGTATTTTTATTAAGTTCTCTTAATTTTTCTAAAACATATTCAAAATCTTTTTCTTCTATTTTTTCCATTCCACAATAGTCTCTAGCAAAGTCTTCAGAACATACAAGATAATCAACCATAGTTCCTAAAACTCTAGTTCCCTCTTTATATGTCCCAGCATCTAAAACTTTTACTGCATTTGGAAATTTTTCTATTGCTCTTAAAGCAAGATCTAATTCATGTCCATCAAAAAGAATTATTTCTGGAGAAGTTTCATATTTAAACTCTACTCCTTCAACTTTCTTTTCTTCTCTATAATTTATAATAGTTCTTGAACCTGTACTTCCATTAGCAATTATAATACTACATGGAGTTACAATTTCATCCTTTATAACTATATTTTTTGTATCAACTCCAACTTCATTTAAATCATTTAAAATTTCACGTCCATAAACATCATTTCCTAAAGTTGTGATATAAGATACCTGTTCCCCATATTTCCCAAGAAGATAAGAAGCATTACCTGCTGGCCCACCACTTACCATTATTCTATCTTGAGCTCTATATTTTCTATTCTCGATTGGAAAATCTGGTAATAAATAAGTAATATCATAAGCTGAATGTCCAACACAAAGTATTTTTTTCATATTTTTTCCTTCCTAGTTTAAATTTATTTAAAAATTAATACTCATCTTTTGCATTTATTACATGAGTTTTTGTTTTTATAAAATTAGGAACAATTAGAATTACAAGAAGTATAGCAATTATTGTATAAATTCCTATTTCTCCAAAGTTTTCTACTGTTTTTCCTATTAAGATACCTAATACACCAAAGTCAAAATCACCAAATGTTGTATTTTGGAATCCAATACTTCCTAAAACTGGAAGTAATGCTGCTGGTAAGAAAGCAAGTAGAAGTCCATTTATAAATGCTCCAACAATAGCACCTTTTTTTCCACCTGTTGCATTTCCATATATTCCAGCTGTTGCACCACAGAAGAAGTGAGGAACAAGCCCTGGAATAATTAAAACTGCCCCTGTTGCTCCTAAAATTAACATTCCAATTACTCCACCTATAAATGATGAAATAAATCCAATTAAAACTGCATTAGGTGCATAAGTGAAAAATACTGCACAGTCAACTGCTGGTATTGCATTAGGAATAAGTTTTTGAGAAACCCCTTGGAATGCTGGAATAAGTTCTGATAATATCATTCTTACTCCGTTATAAACAATTGTTACTCCAACTGCAAAACTTAAAGCAGATGTTAATGAGAATACTATATAGTTAGTTCCATTTGATAAATTTGTTTGAATATATTCTGGTCCTGCTGCTATTGCTGCAATTAGATAGAATACTATCATTGTTATTGCTGTTGATATTGTACTATCTCTTAAGAAGTTTACTTTTTCAGGAATAACAATATTTTCTGTACTGTCTTCTTTGTTTCCTACTTTTGCCCCAATGAAAGCTGATAAATAATATCCTAATGAACCAAAATGTCCTAAAGCAATTCCATCATCATCAGTTACTAAATCTGTATATTTTTGACCAATGCTAGGAGATATTGCTGACCAAGCTCCAAGTAAAAATCCTCCAACTAAGACTAACATTCCACCTTTTAATCCAGATGTTGATAAAACAGCTGAGAACATACAAGCCATAAAGAAACTGTGATGTCCTGTTAAGAATATATATTTAAATTTAGTTACTCTTGCTATTAATATATTAATTAAAAGTCCTGTTACAAGAATAAACATTGTTTCTTTTCCAAGAAGATTTTGAGCTATTGAAGTTATAGCCTCATTATTAGGTACAACCCCTGTTATTCCAAATCCCTTTTCTATCATTTTTCCAAGTGGGTCAAGATTTGCTACGATAAAACTTGCTCCTGCTCCTAACATTATATATCCTAAAATTGGTTTTAATGTTCCTGTTATCAATTTGTTAAATGGCTTTCTTAAAGCTAAAAGTCCTACTAAAGACATAAGCCCAAGTAAGAAAGCTGGACTTGTTAAAATATCATTTGCTATAATTCTTAAAAAGTTCATTTCTCTTCCTCCTCAAAGTTTAATATAAAGTTACATAATTTTTTGATAAATTATTATTTTACTAATTCTTTTATTCTTTCTAACACATCTTCTTTAATTTTCTTTTTGTTAGTATAACTTCTAATTTCTGCTACATTATAATCTTTTAATTGGTCTGCAAGTTGTTTTACTGTAACAATTAAATCTGCTCCTTTACCTGCTACTGAGTTGAAATCTGATGAAGCTACTTCTGCTTCTATTCCCTCTTCTTTACAAATTTCCTCAATTTTCATTGCACACATTAAACTACTTCCTATTCCATTTCCACATACTGTTAAAATTTTTACCATTTTATTCCCTCCTTAAAATTTCATCTATATTTATTTTTATTATAATAACTCTGTTATTTCTGAAATTGTTTTTGCTTCTGATAATTTATCTATTTTTTCTTCATCATCTATAACTTCCATAAGTTGAGTTAAAGTATTTATATGTGAGTCATTATCTGTTGTTCCTAAAACAAAAACTAAATAAACTCTATCTTCTTCATCTGTATCATCTCCAAAGAAAACTCCCTCATTTATTTTTAAAAGAGCAAGACAGTTTTTATTAACTCCATCTTCTGGTCTTGAATGAGGCATCGCTACTTTTGAAGCTACAACTATATATGTTCCATATTTTTTTACATTATTTATCATAGCATCTAAATAAGATTCTTTTACAGATAAGTCATCTACTAATGGTTTAGTTGCTGTTCTTATTGCATCTTCCCAATCTTTTACATTTTCAACAATATTAATTCTATTTCCTAATATTTCTTTTAACATTTTTGTCATCTCCCTTCACTTTTGTCAATTTTATTATATTTCATTCACAAAATATATGAAAGATTCTATTTTATTCAAAAAAAAAGAGAGTTTAATAACTCCCTTTTTTAATCTATGAAATTTTTTATCACATCTTTAGCATTTTTACATAACATTATTTTTTCTTTAAGACTTTTTTCTTCAATTTTTTCTATAATATTTATCAACCCATCAAGGTGTTCTCTCTCATTTTTAGAACAGAAAGATATTACCATATCTATTTTTTGCCCATCTATAAAATCAATTTTCTCATCATACATAACTATTGAAAATGCCGTCTTTTTAACCTTATCTCTAGCTTTTGCATGAGGAAAAATAACATTAGGAACAAGCATAATATAATTTCCAAATTCTTCCACTATTTGAATCATATCATCTATATATCCATCTTCTATACAGTCATCTTTTAAAAGTAGCTCTCCTGCTTCAGTTATAGCTTCTTTCCATGTTTTTGCTTTCCCTTTTAATTTTATTCTCTGTTCAGATAACAGGTCAAAAATTGTTACTTTTTTATGAAAAATATCATCTATTAGCTTAGTATCTAAAAAATTCTTTAGTCCAAATTTTAATTTTTCTGGAACTTTTTCTCCTAGATTTTTCTCTATTACATCTATAAGTTCAGAAAATAATATTTTTTTACTATCTCTAGGAATTGGATAATTATCTAATTTTTGTATATCCTCTTTTGTTAATAAAGGACTAACTTTTATTATCTGTCTTTCTGTTTTAAAATCTTCAATAGGAACTGTGGTAAGAATAATATCAATATCTTTTCTTTTATTTACCTTCTCTAAAAGGTATCTTGGAATAGTATCTACAATTTCAACCCTATAAATATCTTTTATCTGTTGTGCTAAAAGTCTTGAGCTTCCATAACCAGAGCCACAAACTATTAACACCTTTATTTTTTCTCTTTTCTTTTTTACATTTCTATCAATAGCTGCTTTAAAATGAATAGTTAAAAATGCTATCTCATCATTTGTAAATTTATTATTTATGAATTTTTCGAGTTCTCCCACACTACTTTTTACTAAAGAAAATATTTTAGGATAACTTTCTACTACTTCTTCATAAATTGTATTTTCTAATTCAATACCATTTTTTATTCTGTATATTGTGGGCTTTATATGATTTACTAGTCCTAAAATTAAAGTTTCATCATTTGAAATATCAACATCAAGTTCTTTATTAACCTTTTCTATGAAATTTCTCACTATAATTTCTATCTCTACCCAGTTTTCATAATATGAATATGATATATTATAAGTGTGGCTTCCTAAAAAATAGTCTGTTATTTTTAAATATTCAGCCTCTGAAAGTTCTAATTCATAAAATCCTTCTAATAATGCCTTTGATTTATTTACAGATTCGTATTCTTTTGTTCCTTTTAAGAAGTTTTCATTTTTTATACTTTCTATCACACAATTCTTTCTATTAAAATAGATGACCATTGTAAGATACCTTAGTATAATTTCATAAGCTTCATCTGAGATTATTTTATCCATCAGTTTTTGGCAATAATTAATAAAAAGTTTTAGCCCTTCTTCATCAATATTTTTTAAATATCCCTCTATGACATCATCTAAAAATCTACTTTTTTGTTTTTTAGAAAGGTACATAGCTTTTAAAGTACATTGACGAAGTTGTTCCTCATCTCCTTTTATGATAAGACCTTTTTTAGGTAATAATTCCAATTCAAGATTATAAATTTCCAAACTTTTTCTTATATCTCTTAAATGAGTTTTGATTGTACTCTTACTTATTTCCAATTCATCAGATATAATTGTTTGGTTTATTACCCTTTCAAAACATATTTTTAAAAAAATATATAATTCTCTTTCTTTAGGAGATGGCACATATCCAGTATTATTTTTTAAAAATTTTTCCAATGATATATAACCATCTATTGAGTATTCACCTTTTGTAAGAATAAGTCTAAAGTCCTCTTTTTTTATTTTATCTTCTATTTTTTCTACTTCGTATCTAATACTTCTTTCACTGAGGTTAAAATGCTCAGCTAGTTCTTTCAAAGATACTTTATCTCTTCTATCTAATAAAAATTTTAATAATTCTATAGATTTACTTGTTAGCATTTTTATCTCCTTTAAAAAAATATTATGTAAACATATTTTAGATTATATCTAATATCACAATTTTATACAATTCTATATTTTATTTATCTTCTTTTATTTTTGTTACCTACCGACACAAAAAAGGAGCATTTTTTAGCTATTTTCACAACTT
>JAHHTB010000088.1 GCA_020024855.1 Fusobacterium sp. | reverse complement strand
ATCAAGTCATAAATATCTTGACTTATATATGGACTTGCTACTTTATCTATTGTTTTTCTCCATAATTTTTCTATATCTTCATATTCCATAAGTTGTATTCTAGCTTTAATTTTATCTTTATAAAGAATATCTTCACCTATCTTTTCAATTCCTTTCATTAAGCTACTTTTAAAAGCTTTATAATTATCTAGTGTAATTTCTGTTTTCATAAAATAAAAACCTAGAAACTCTTTTTTAAAAGTACGTTCAAGATAAAGAACTTTTCTTAACACACTACTTGCATAATCTATAGAAATAATATCAGTAAAAGTTCCATTTGAATCTAAAAAAGGAATAAACACATCTTCAAAATGATAACTTTGTACAGATTTTTTAAAAATAGAAAAATTTCTAAAGAAACTGCTCTTTGTAGCATCTTTTTTCATAAAATTAAGATCTACTTGATATGTTGTTCCTATATGAGGAAATAAAAAACTTACTAAATCTTTTGAATGGCAAAAGTTTATTACATTATTTTCAAAAACTTTATTTTCATTTAAAATTTTTATAAATGACATTGCATCATCAAGAATTTCTGTAAGATTATCTATTTGGAATAGTTTATCAATAATTTTCTCTCTCAATAAAAGTTCCTTTCTTCTTTCAAGAGAAAACTTGTTCAATATATCTTTAAGATTTGTTTGTTTTGATAACTGCTCAATAAATACATCATCTATTTGAAAATAAAAAGTCGAATATTTATCAAGAAGAACTGTTCTATTATCTTTTATCACTTTATATTTTTTTAATTCTTTTATAAGAAAATCAAGATAAGACTCTTTAAACTCTTTAAAAATTTCTTTTTCTTCATCTGTTAAATTACATAAATCAAGAATTTTCTCATATTCTATAAAATCTTCAATTCCTATAATTCCATCACGGTTTATACCAACAGCATTCCATGTGCATACTTTAGGAATTTTTTTATATTTTTTATATAACATAACGGCTACAAATTGAGCTATTCCACCACCTAATGAATGTCCTGTTACACTTATTTTTTCAAAAGGAATACCCTTTGAAAATAAATTTTCAAAAACTTCTAATCCCTCCCAAAATTGTAATGGTTTTTTCCCCATCCCAATACGAAGATCTGTTTCTATAAAATCTCTATAAGCCTCTTCAAAAGGATATGTTTCACTTCCTCTATAAGAAATTACATATTCATCATTTTTATTAAAAACAATAGCAAAAAATCCAGACTTTGATTTTCCTTTTTCTGCCATTCCAGTTCTATTATCTATGTCATATACTTTCCAACTTTTAAGTTCTTCCTTAAAATACTCTATACATCTACCATAAATATCATCTCTAAAAAGATTAGCATTAGTTGTATTTCTGCCAAAATCTACATTTTTAAACGAATTTATAATATATTGTCCTTTAGAACTACTATCAAGATTATAATATGAAAGAATACTAAAAAGTAGATATTCTTTTGAAGTTTGCATAATTTTTCACCTATTTTAAATGTCTCTTGTATATCCATAATGAGTTAGGATTTCTTCTTCCTTAGCTCTCATAATTTTCTTTTCTTCCTCTTCCATATGGTCATACCCCAACAGGTGAAGAAGTCCATGAGTTAGTACATAATAAAATTCTCTTTTAAATGAGTGGTTATAGTCTTTTCTTTGTTCATCTACTCTTTCAAGAGATATAATTATATCACCAAGGGTATCAAAAATTCCTGTATCTCCCTCATCATTATCATGATATGCAAAAGATATTACATCTGTTGGCATATCTTTTCCTCTAAAATCTCTATTAACATTTTGTATCTCATCATTTCCTGTTAAAAGAACTGATACATAAACTTCTTTATCACTTGAATATTCTCTATTTAAAACTTCTGTTACATATTTTTCAACTTCTTCAAAATTAATCTCATTTTCATAAGTATCAATATTAATTCCTAAATCTAAATTAATTTTCAATTTTTTCTCCTTTATTACATAATATTACAATTATTTTTGTCCTGGATATTTTATTCTAACATGATGTATTCCCATAAGAGTTTTTGTGAATACTTTTATAATAGTTTCAATCTCTTTAAATGTTAAATCAGCATCTGAAAGTTGTCCATCTCCCATTTTTCCTGCTATTATTTTTCTTATCATAGCTTCTATTGTAATAGGAGTTTTTTCATCTAGACTTCTTACTGCTGCTTCTATTGAGTCAGCAAGCATAATTATAGCTGATTCTTTTGTTCTTGGTTTTGGACCTGTATATCTAAAATCTTCCTCTTGAACATTTTCATCTATTTGTTTTGCTTTATTATAGAAATATGCAAGAAGTGTTGTTCCTTGATGTTCATACATTATATCTCTAATCTCTTTCGGAATTTTATACTCTTTTCCTAGCTCTGCCCCCTCTTTTGTATGGGCAATAATTATTAAAGCACTAAGGAATGGAGATATTGCATTGTGTGGATTTACTCCCCCCTCTTGATTTTCTACATAAAACTTAGGTCTTTTCATTTTTCCAATGTCATGATAATAAGAAGCTACTCTTGCAAAAATTGAATCTGCACCTATTGCATCTGCAGCTACTTCTGAAAGAGTTGCAACCATCATCGAATGATAAAAAGTTCCTGGTGTCTTAACTGAAAGATCACGAAGAAGTGGGTGTGAAAGATCTCCAAGTTCAAGAAGTTTAAATCTTGTTAATATATTAAATGTTCTTTCAAAATAAGGAACAAAAGCTATACTTACCATTCCAGAAAGAACTCCAGCTATTATAATTTGTCCAGCTTTTACTACAACTGAAACATTCATTGTATCTATAAAATAACTTAAAATAAAAAATAATATAAATTTTACAATTGAAAGCTGTACTCCTAAATTTATTAATTGTGATCTTGTTTTAATATCTTTTAAAAGAATTGTTCCAAATACAACAGCAAAGAAATATACAAAAAAATATATTAAATTATAATCTAAAATTGGCATTAAAAAACCTAGAGAAATCAAAGTCATTGCAAAAGCAAATCTAGGATTTATTAATATTCCAAGCATAAAGAACACAACTTCAAAAGGAACTAAAAACATATATTCATTACTTAAAAATCTTAGAATAAAAAAAGAACCTGTTATTAAAATTAATACTGCTCTATAAACATTCTTTTTAAGAATTTCACTTCTAAATATTCTATAAAGTACTTGATAAGAAATAAATGATATTAGTATAAGATACATAAGATTCATCATTAATCTTGCTATACTTTCACTATAGGAATATATTCCTACAGCACTTAATAATTCTATTTTCTTTTCACTCAATACTTCACCTTTTTTAGCAACAATACTTCCTACTGGAATTTCTATTATCTGCTCACCTATTTTAGAAGTTTTCTTTTCTATTTCTTCTTTTGTTTTTTCTTTATCAAAAATATAATTTGGTACAATAAAAGTATGTAAAACTTTTTGCTCTAAAGAAGTTAATTTTTCTATTTTTTCTCTTTCTTCATCTTTTATTGTTATAATTCCATCTTCTTTTACTACTCCACTTTTGTATATTTCAGTAAGTAAATTTAAAAGTTTATCTCTTTGAACTGTAACTTTTTTTGTACTTAAATCCGAAATATCTTTTACTAAATTTTTATTTATCTCTTTTTCAAGATTTTCCTCTATTATTTTATAGTTAAAATCTATCTTTGTTCCTTTTTTTAAAGAAATAATCTGATCATAAAAGTTTTTCATTCCGTTATAATGAGAGGCTTCAACTTCTGGAACATAAATATATTCTTTCTTAGAAGTAAGTATAAGTTCTTCTATTATTGCTTCCCTTTTTGCAATATCATTATATTTTATTGTTCTTGGAGCATATATATCTTCTTTTACTATACTTCCTTTTTTGTAACTATTATGGTTGAAAAAAAGATGAAACTTTGCACTAAATGATAATACTGCCATAATAAGAAGAATATATATTACTTTTTCTTTAAGATTATAAGACTCTGAATATACTTTAACATCATCTTTATTTTCTTTTTCCAGTTTACATATAAATTTAAAACCGAAAAGTTTGAATTTCTTCATAATTCCTCCATAATTTTAGCTTATAATTTCATTCTGATCTATTGTAATTATATTTTTCGTTGGTATACTATCTAAAAAGTATTTTCCATATCGTTTTGTAACAATTCTATTATCTAAAATAGTTATAATACCTCTGTCTTCTTTACTTCTAATAAGACGTCCTATTCCTTGTTTAAATTTTATTACTGATTCAGGAATTTGATACTCTATAAAAGGATTTTTCCCTTGAAGTTCATAAGTTTCAATTATTGCTTCTGTTACTGGATCACTTGGAACTTTAAATGGGAGCTTTACTATTATAACTGATACAAGTTTTTCTCCCTTAACATCAACACCCTCCCAGAAAGAATCAGTTCCAAAAAGAACAGGTGCATCACTATTTTTAAACATCTCAACAAGTTTTGTCCTTGGATACATTCCTTGAATAAAAAAGTTTATTCCATTTTCTTCAAGTTCATCTCTTAACATATAGTACATATAATTTAAAGATTTATATGATGTAAATAGAACGAAAGTTCTTCCCCTTGTTTTTAAAATCATTTTCTTTAAAAGAGGTTCTATCTCATCTAAAAAATTTCTATCATTTGGATCAGGAAGACCACTAGGAATATAAACTTTCATCTGTCTGTCATAATCAAAAGGAGAAGCTATTATTTTATTGTATGTTTCCTCTTCTAATCCTATTGATTTTTTAAAATAATCAAAATTATTTTCAACAGCTATTGTTGCTGATGTAAATATAAGTTGCTTTAAATTTGAATAAAGATTTTCATTTAATTCATCATCTATCTGAAGAGGAGTAGCAACTAATTTAGAGTTATTTTTTTTATTATTTACTTCAACCCAATAAATAAATTCCTCATCATCAAGACTATTTATAAACTTAAAATTCTCAAAAAATGTTTCTAATCTTTCAACATACTTTATAAAATCATTTATAATTCCATCATTATCTTCTGTATCCTTTAAAATAGCTATGGCTTTTCTAACTGTACGAAGATATGTATTAAATTCTAAAGTAAAATTTTCGTTTACATCATTAAGCATACTGTAAAAAGATGATGTCATTATTTCATCTCTCTTTATTCTAAAACTTACACTTCCAATCTGTCCTTTTGAAAAGATTTCTATTAAACGATCAAAATAATCACGTCCTGATTTAAAAAGATTACTGTGATTTATTCTTACATCATTTTCTAAAAGTTTTTCAACCATCTCTTTATCTTCATAATTTTTCTTTTTTAAATATTGAAGTAAAACTTCAAGCTGTCCCTTATTTTTCTTTTTACTAAGGACATTAAGTATCTGATTCATTGCTTTTGTAAATCCATATTTTGATACTTCATAAGAAAAATAATCTCTTGCTACTTTTTGAATATTATGAGCCTCATCAAAAACAACAAGACCATATTCAGGTAAAATAGAATAATCTGTATTAAAACCTATCTCTTTTCTTATGGCAAGATCTGAGAAAAATATATGATGATTCGCAATTAAAATATCTGCTTTTTTCTTTTCTTCTCTTGATTTCAAAAAGAAACATTCACTTTTATAAGGACATCTTGCTCCTGCACAAATATCTGTTTCACTTTGAAAATGTTCCCAAACAGAATAATCAACTTCAAAATAAAGTTCTGATTTATCTCCTGTTTTTGTTTCTTTCCCCCAATTTATTAGAGCTTCAAACTGTCTTTTTTGATCATCTGAAAATTCTTCTACATCAGTTGGCTTCATTGAAAGAAGATTAGCATGTTTTCTATTGCATAAAAAATTCCCTCTTCCCTTAACTAAAAGATATTTAAAATCTTTTGACATAATTTTTTTTACAATAGGAATGTCTTTATTTAAAAGTTGCTCTTGTAAATTTATTGTATTTGTAGATATGATAACTTTCTTTTCATTTTCAATAGCCCATTGTATACTCGGAATAAGATAAGCAAGAGTCTTCCCTGTTCCTGTTCCAGCTTCTACAATAATTTTTTTTTCATCATTAAGACCTTTTTCAATATGTTCAGCCATATGGAGTTGTTCATCTCTATATTCAAATTCTTTAAAATACTGAGCCAAAATTCCATTTCTTTCAAAATAAGGTTTTATATCTATTTTTTTATTTTCTTCAAAATATGCTTCTGTAATTACATATATATTTTCTACATTATTATCTATAATATATGAACCACCATCCATTCTATTTGCAAAAATTGATGCTACTTCAACATCTGCATCAGATGGATAAAGATACCCTGATGGATGATTGTGAATAATAATTTCATTTTTTTTCATCCTTTTTAAAATAGCAGGAACACTATATTTATTTCCTTTGGCAATAACTTCTACTTCATTCACTATTTTATTTTCATCAAGGATTCCACGAAAGAATACTTCGTTTCCACCAGATTCACTAATCTCAAAAGCTATTTTTTCTCTAGCTTCTAGAGAAATTTTTTCTTCTATATTCATAAGAAATCCTCTCTAATAAAATTTCAAAATTTATTCAGCTTATATAATAACCTTTTTTTTAAAAAATAGATACTCTTTTTTATTTTTTCCTTTTACATTTCATATTTTTATGATATAATATCTTTGGTCCATTGTTTTAGATATGTGTCTCTCTTTTATAGATCTTACCTGTTAAATTTTAAGACCATTATAAAATAAGTTACCAAAAATATTTTTATTTTATTTATAATCATTAGGAGGTTTTTAATTTGGCAAACTCAAAATCAGCTAAAAAGAGAGTATTAATCAACGAGAGAAACAGAGTGAGAAATCAAGCAGTAAAAACTAGAGTTAAAACTATGACTAAAAAAGTTTTAGCAGCAGTTGAAACTACAGATGTTGAAGCAGCTAAGGCAGCTTTAACAGTTGCTTACAAAGAATTCGACAAAGCAGTTACTAAAGGTGTATTAAAGAAAAATACAGCTTCTAGAAAAAAAGCTAGATTAGCAGCTAAAGTTAACGCTTTATAATTCTTGTTGACTAAATTTTCAAAACAAAGAAATGCCGAATATATTAAATATATTCGGCTTTTTTCTTTTTTGTACAAAATAAAAAAGCTGTTACATTTTTTATTTGTAACAGCCATACTACTTATTAAATATTTAATATCAGTTGTATTAAAGAAGCAATTATTATCCCTAATATA
>JAHHTB010000087.1 GCA_020024855.1 Fusobacterium sp. | reverse complement strand
CTATTAAAGAGTTTGATGGTGGAATTAAAAGTCCTGTTGGAGCACTTGCTATATTTGCTGTAGCTCCTAATCTTTTATCATATCCTTCTTCTTCTTCCATTGGAAGTAATATTCCTCCCATAGCAGCACAAGCAGCTGTTGCAGAACCTGAAATTGCTCCAAACATCATATTTGCTAAAATATTTGTTTGCATTAAAGATCCTGGAACTCTTCCTGTTAAAGATTGAGCAAAGGCTACTAATTTTTTAGCTATTCCCCCTTGATTCATTATGTTTCCTGCTAAAATGAAAAATGGAATAGCAATTAAAGTAAAGTTAGATATCCCTGAAAAAATTCTTTGAGCTCCTGTTACTAAAGTATTATCAAATACTAGTGATGGAAGTATAGCTAATATAGAAGACACTCCTATACTTATAGCAATTGGAAATCCTAATAATAAAGTTACTATTAAGACAACAAACATTATTAAAGCCGTTGTAAATACCATTCTATTATACCTCCTCTTTTAATCTAGCTAGTAGATCTTTTATATTTAAAATACTATATATTGAAGTTATTATTCCACAAGTAGGTAAAACAGAATATACATATCCCATTGATACTCTTAAAGCTGGAGATATTTGAGTCATAGTTAATTCTGTTATTGCTTTTCCTCCACAAACTAATACTCCAAAAGCAAATAATAAAATTACAATTTCACATAAAATAGATATATATGTTTGTGTCTTTTCATTAAATTTTTCAACGAAAAATACCATACGCATATGATCTCTTTTTCCAAAAACATATGATGCTGCAAACATTGACATCCAAGCAAAAGAGTAAGATATTAACTCTTCTGAAATTGTACTAGGATCTTTAAAAATATATCTTACTGATATTTGATAAGTTCCTACTACTGTCATAAATATAAATAAAACAACACAAATAAAAAGAATTAATTTATCTAAACCATTTCTTAAATTTTCCATTATTTATCCTCCTTCATTTGTTTTCCTATTTCTTGTATCTTTTCATAAATAGGTTTTAATTTAGGAGTAGCATTTAAAACTTCTTGATGAAGAGGTAAAACTTTTTCTTTAAATAAAGCTACTTCTGGATAAATGAATTGCACTTTCATATCTTTTTCTGCATGTACCTTAGCTTTCTCTACTGAATCTCCCCAAGCATCTCTTTGTACTTTTGAAATTAAAACAAATCCTTCATTAAAGATTTTTCTCTCTTCTGGAGAAAGGCTATTTAAGAATTTTAAGTTTCCTATTAAGATATCTGGAACCATTTGATGCATATTATATGAATAGAATTTTGCAACTTCCCCATGTTTATTACTTGTTAGAGCAAGTTCATTATTTTCTGCACCATCTATAACACTTTGTTGTAAAGCTGTATAAACTTCTCCAAATCCCATCGGAGTTGCTGCTCCACCAAATAATTCCATCATTCTTATATTAGATGCACTTTGTTGTACTCTTATTTTTAATCCTTTTAAATCAGCTGGAGTTTTTATTGGTCTTTTTACTGTATAGAAATTTCTAGTTCCAGCATCTAACCAAGTTACAGCTTCAAATCCTGATTTTCCTGTTGAAGTAAATATTGGTTCAATTAACTCTTTATTATCCATTACTGCATGGTAATGTTCTGGACTGTCAAATAGATATGGTAGATTGAATATTTGATAAATATTATCAAAACTTTCTAGAATAGCATTACTTGCTACTGCAAAATCTATTGCCCCTGTCTGTGTTAACTCTACTGTATTTACTTGTGAACCTAATAATTCATTTGGAAATATTTGCACATCATACTTATCTCCAAGCTTACTTTCAATAAATTCTTCAAAAGCAAGTAATCCTATGTTTGTTGGGTGATCTTGTGCTTGGTTGTGTGAAATTCTTATTATTCTTTTGCTCTGTTCTTTTCCACAAGCTGTTAAAATTAAAGCACACATCACTAGTAAGATTAAACTCAAAAATGATTTTACTTTTTTCACGGCTATCCTCCTAATTTTACTTTAGATTTTCTTTTAAAGTATTGTTTACTGCTCCTGGTCCTACTAACATTTCTACAAAATATTTTTCTACTATTTCTGCTAATCCAATTTCTTCAAGATCAACACCAAAAATCATTTTATTTTTTAAGACTTCTCTTAATTGTCCCTTATATGTTTCTGGTTTTCCAAATTCTATTCCTTTTAATTTCTCTTGTAACATTCCTAACATTGGATCAGGACTGATACTTCTTTCATTTCCATTGTCATCTATTCCTAGTAAGTATCTAAACCAACCAGCATAAACTAAAGGAATATATTTTATATCTGAAATATTTAATTCTTTGCTTTCCATATATGCTTTTAAAGTTTCTCCATATCTTATTCCAACTTTTTGAGAAGTATCTGTTGCTATTCTCTCAGGTTGATCTGGAATATATGGATTTGCAAATCTTTCGTTAATTACTTCATCTATAAATTCTTTTGGATCTAATATTTTTGGTGATTCAACTACTTTTAAAGCTTCTCCATATCCTATATTTTTTATAAGTTTATTAAGTAAAGGATTAGATACTGCACTATAAATAGTTTTCTCATTTAGTAGACAACCATATACTGCTAGAGCTGTATGTAGAGGATTTAAACATGTAGTAACTTTCATTCTTTCAGTTTTATCTACTGTATCTCTATCTGTTATATATACTCCTGATTCTGATTTTTCTAATTGAGGTCTTCCATTTGGAAACTTATCTTCTACAACAAAATACTCAGCTTCTTCAGAATTTACAAAAGGACCTGAATAAGTGTTTTTGCTAGTTACAACTATTTCCATATCTTCAAAACCTAATTTTTCTAAGTACTCTTTTACAACTTCTGCTGGTCTAGGAGTTATTTTATCTATCATTGATACAGGGAAACTTACTTTAGATTCATCTTCTATGTAAGCTATAAAATCTTTATCAACATATCCATTTTCTAACCAATGATTTGCTACATCATGAACTGCAGCTTTTATTCTTTCTCCATTTCCAGCACAGTTATCCATACTTACTATTGCAATAGGAGTAGCTCCGTTTTTAAATCTTATATTTAATAAATTTGTTATTATACTCATTATATGTTTTGCTTTTGAAGGCTCATTTTTAAAGTCTTCTTCTACAATACTCATATATTTTTTATCTGGAGTTTTTAAATTATATCCTTTTTCTGTTATAGTAAAACTTATCATTTGTAAAGTTTTTGCTTTTACTATTTCTTCTATTTTTTCTCTATCAGTATCAACTCTTAAAGATTCTACTATACTTCCAATTAATTCTGTTGAAAAATCTCCATCTTTTGATAATCTTACTGATAATGTTAAATTATCATATGGTTTATATACTTTATCGATTATTTCTGTATCAAAACTTTCTGCAACAATTATTCCTGTATTTTCAAGACCTTTATTTAATAAATTTTGTTGCATCTTTCCTACATAAGCTCTAAATATATTTCCAGCACCAAAATGTAACCATTTTGGTGCTTTCATTGTATTTTCTTTTACTTCTTTTATGTCATATATTGGAGCTTCTATTTCTTTTATTCCCTTTATCTTTTCCAAATTATTTAAACAAAGTTTCATTCTTCCCCTCCAAAATACTATTACTTATCTAATTTTGTTAAAGTTTCCCAAATTCCAGTTATATAACTTGCTCCTAAAGCTCTATCATATAAACCGTATCCTGGTTTACCTGTTTCTCCCCATATCATTCTTCCATGATCTGGTCTTAAATATCCATCAAATTTATTTTTATATAATACTTTCATAATTTCAACGATATCTAAAGATCCACACCCAGAATAGTGAGCTGATTCTTCAAAACTTACACCATCATTTAAAAGTTTTACATTTCTAACGTGCATAAAGTGGATTCTTCCCATAGCACTATATTTATCTACTAATTTTGGAATATCATTGAAGTTTGCACATCCTAAAGATCCTGTACATAATGTTAATCCATTATATTTATTGTCTACTAATTTTAAGAATCTATCTATATTTTCTTCTTTAGTTATGATTCTTGGTAATCCAAATATTGGCCAAGGTGGATCGTCTGGATGAATAGCCATTTTAATATCATTAATTTCTGCTACTGGAATGATTTGCTCTAAGAAATATTTTAAGTTTTCCCAAAGTCCCTCTTCTCCAATTGCTTTATATTGAGCAAATAGGTTTGCCATTTCTTCTTTAGTATAACTTGAATCCCATCCTGGTAAAGATAATTCAGCATTTAATGGATCTAATTTATCTACTTGATCTTTATAGTAAACTAATGCTGTTGAACCATCTTCTAACTCTTTATCTAATTGAGATCTTGTCCAGTCAAAAACAGGCATAAAGTTATAACAAATAACTTTTACTCCAGCTTTTGCTAAGTTTTCTATATTTTTTTTGTAGTTTTCAATATATTTTTCTCTTGTTGGTAATCCTAATTTTATGTCCTCATGAACAGGAACACTTTCTATTACTTCAAACTTTAATCCAGCCTTTTCAACTTTCTCCTTTAATGTTTGAATTTTCTCCATTTCCCATACTTCTCCAACTGGAACATCATATATAGCCGTTACTATACTGTGCATTGTTGGTATTTGTCTTATGTATTGTAGAGTTACAGGATCTGTATCTCCATACCATCTAAATGATAATTTCATTTTTCCTCCTTAAATTTATTTATATTTTAATCTTTTAATCCAAAGTAATTTTTTGCATTTAAATAACAAATTTCTTTAACCATTGGTTCTAGAATTTCTAAATCATATGGAATTTCTCCCTCTTCTACCCAAGTTCCTATTAAATTACACATTATTCTTCTGAAATATTCATGTCTTGTATAAGATATAAAACTTCTTGAGTCAGTTAACATTCCTACAAATCTTCTTAATAAACCTAAACTAGATAATGTTGTCATTTGATTTATCATTCCATTTTTTTGATCTAAGAACCACCAACCTGAACCAAACTGCATTTTTCCTGGCATTTCTCCACATTGGAAGTTTCCTATCATTGTTCCTAACACTTCATTATCTTTAGGATTTAAACAATATAATATTGTTTTTGGTAATTCCATAGTTTTTTCTAGTTCATCTAATAATCTAGAAAGAGAATAAGCATAATTGTTATCCCCTATTGAATCCATTCCGATATCTGCCCCTAACTTTTCAAACATTCTTGTATTATTATTTCTTTGAGCTCCCATATGTAGTTGCATTCCTAGATCATATTTTTTATACTCTCTAGCTAGTTCTAAGAATATAGCAGTTTTATATATTTCTAATTCTTTTTTACTTATCTCTTTTTCTTCTAAGGCTTTTTTAAATATTTCTTCTACTTCCTCTTTTGTAGCTAATTGGAAGAAAGGTTCTTCAAGACTGTGATCTGTTACTAAGCACCCTCTTTCCACGAAAAATTTAATTCTTCCTTTTAAAGCTTCTATCAATTTCTCAAAAGAGTCTATCTCTATATTTGAAACTTCTGAAAGTTTATTTATATAATCTTTAAATCCAGCTTTCTCCATTCCTAAAACTCTATCTGGTCTAAAAGTTGGTAATACCTTTACACCAAATTCTTTATCCTTTGAAATTTCAAAATGATATTCTAAAGAATCAATAGGATCATCAGTTGTACACAAAGCTTTTACATTTGATTTTTTTATCAACTCTTTTGTTGTAAACTCTGGAGTACTTAATAGTGCATTTGCTCTATCCCAAATCTCTTTTGCATTTTTTCTATTTATTACTAAATCTATTCCAAAAAATCTTTTTAATTCTAAATGAGACCAGTGATATAATGGATTTCCAAAACAATATTCTATTGTTTCTACAAAAGCCATAAACTTCTCATAATCATCGGCATCTCCAGTAATGTATTTTTCATCTATTCCATTACTTCTCATGGCTCTCCATTTATAGTGATCACCAGCAAGCCAAATTTCAGTTAAGTTTTTATAATTTTTATTTTCAGATATTTCTTTTGGGTTTAAGTGACAATGATAATCAAAAATAGGCATATCTTTTGCATACTTATGATATAACTCTCTACTAACTTCTGTTTTTAAAAGAAAATCTTCATCCATGAACTTACTCATATATTACCTCCTAATCAACTTACACACTTGTATGCAAGTATATTATAATATTTTTTATACTGTGTCAACTATTTTTTATGTAAAAAATATTGTTTCTAAAAGTTATTTTCGTTTTTAGAACATTTTAAAAATTACAAAATTTAGTATATCTTTTAAAAATTTAGTTTTTTATTTTTCACTGTTAAAATTTCGTAAAAATTTTTTCAAAAAAAAAATATTCCTAGAAAATTTCTAAGAATATTTTAAAAATTTATTATCTAAATATTAAAAGCAAGGATACATTTATAAAACTTAAAATTATTGATAAAGAAACTACATTTATGGCTAAATCCATATCACCGTCTGTTATAAATACATAGGTTAATATATTATTTCCAACAGGGGAAAGAGCTCCTAATAAAATAATTGTTCTTCCCATTTCATCTAGAGGAAGTATTCTTCCTACAATTGTTCCAACAGTTAAAATTCCAATAACTTTTACAGCTATTATTATTAAACTTAATTTTAATCTTGTAAACTTTGGTGTAAAGTATGCCCCAAGAGCTATCATTATTAGAACTCCTGTTACACTAGCTATCTGTTGAAGTGTTATTCTTATCCCTTCAGGTACTCTCACCTTGCTAATATTTATAATTATTCCTATTATTAAAGCTATTATCAATGGAGATTTTACTATCTTTACAATCTTATCTTTTATACTGTCATTTTCTTGAGAAACAAATATTGAATACACAACTGTTGTAATCATTATTAAATTTCCAGCATCAAAAAGAGAAAGTAAGTAAACATTTTTTTCTCCAAAAAACATTATAAAAAAAGGAAGTATGAACGTCATATTCATTATAAGAGTTCCACCTCTAAAGATTTTTCTTTCATCTTCATTTAATTTCATAAACTTTGAAAATATAAGCCCCAAAACAATCATCACACAATGAATACAAATAGCTGAAATTGGATAATATACCAAAGTTTTTGAAATCTCCATTGAACTTACAGAAATAATAATTACTGCTGGACTCATTAAGTAAAAAATTAACTTTAATAATACTGATGCTTCATCTTTTGATAAAATCTTTAATACTTTTAACACATAACCAATAATAAAAAATAACATTATTGGTAAT
>JAHHTB010000086.1 GCA_020024855.1 Fusobacterium sp. | reverse complement strand
GTGTCATGCTTAAAAATATAATTTCTGAAAATAAATATGAAAAGTATAAAGATATTATAATGTATGATGTTTATTAAAAAGGAGTAAATAAAAAATGAAGAGTAGAATTATAAGAGGAGCAAGTAAGAATGCTAGATTCTTTCTTGCAGATACAACAGAAATTGTTCAAAAAGCACTTGATATACATGAGTGTAGCCCAACTTCAATAGCAGCTTTTGGAAGATTTTTAACTGCTGGTGTTATTATGGGAATGTCTTTAAAAGGGGATGACCTTTTAACACTTATAACTTCAACTGATGGACTTGTTCCTCAAATGACAGTTACAGCAAATGGAAAAGGAGAAGTTAAAGGATACCTTGCTAACCCTCAAGCTGACCTTCCACCAAGACCAACAGGAAGACCTGATGTGGCAAATCTTATTGGAAAAGGTAGCTTAAGAGTTATAAAAGATATGGGGCTTAAAGAACCTTATGTTGGACTTTCTGAAATAAATTCTGGAGAGATTGCAGAGGATATTGCTTACTATTATGTAACTTCTGAACAAACTCCAACTGTTATTGCTCTTGGAGTAGATTTAAAAGATAATAAAACTGTAAGATCTGCTGGTGGATATATGGTTCAATTATTCCCAGATGCTGATGACAAATTTATAGATAAATTAGAAGAAAAAATTAAAGCTATAAGAAATGTTACAGAATTATTTAAAGGTGGAATGGATCTTGAAAGAATTTTAAAACTTCTTTATGAAGATATGACTGACGAAACTCATGAAAGACTTGTTGAAGATTATGAGATAATGGAAGAAAGAGAACTTTCATACAGTTGTAATTGTAGTAAAGAAAAGTATTATAGAGGGCTTATTACTCTTGGAAAAGAAGAATTATCTAAACTTTTCAAAGAGATGAATGGAAATATTGAAACAGAATGCCATTTCTGTAGAAAAAAATATCAATTTACAGAAGAAGATTTTAAAGATTTCTTAGGTAAATAATTTTATAAGGAACTGTTAGAATTTATAATTTGTAATAATATAATCTTAATTATTGAAAGTATTTTTGTGATTTATTAAGAGAGTTGAACGTTAAAAATTGATATGTCTGAACAAAGTGAGTTTATCATTTTTAGTGAAACGAACAAAATAAATAAAAAATATTTTCACAATACAAAATTTTATTTTTACTAATTCTCGCAGTTCCTTTTTATTTTTTAAATATATGTTATAATAGATGTGTTCCTAAACTCTAATTTTTTATATGATGATAACTAAGTCTTGCAGGGAGATTTAAAATAGCTTAATTTTATGGGGATAAAAAATAGCATTCTAAGAATTATAAAAAAAGATTTAGTGTGAACAAATATCAATTTTAAAATTAAATGGAGGATAAAATGGAATTTACTAAAATGCATGGAGCAGGAAATGATTTCTTACTTGTAGATGGATTTAAATATAATCTTGATGAAATAGTTCCAAAAATAAAAAAATTATGTGATAGAAGATTTGGTGTTGGTGGAGATGGACTTATTGTAGCTCTTCCTAGTACAGAATGTGATGTTAAAATGTTCTATTATAATAGTGATGGTTCTCAAGGTGAGATGTGTGGAAATGGTATAAGATGCTTTTCTAAATTTGTATATGAAAAAGGAATTGTAAAAAAGGATACATTAAAAATTGAAACTCTTGCAGGAATTCAAACTGCTATTTTAGAAGTTAATGAGAGTGGTATTGTAGAAAAAATTGAAATTGAAATCGGAAATATTAAATATGATCCAAAAGATATAATTGTTAATGTTGAAGGAGATAACGTTTTTAATAAAAAACTTATAATTGATGGAAAAGAGATAACTTTCTCATCTGTGTTCTTAGGTGTGCCTCACACTGTAATCTTTATTAATAAAGAAGATGAATATGACATAAATGAAATCGGTTCAAAAATTGAAGTACATCCTATTTTTCCTAAAAAAACAAACGTAAACTTTGTTCTTCCTCTTTCAAAAGATGAAATAAAAATATTTACATGGGAAAGAGGAGCAGGAAGAACTCTTGCTTGCGGAACAGGTTCAAGTTCATCAGCACTTTTATGCCATAAACTAAAAGGAATGAGTAATGTTATAAAAGTTCATGCTGAGGGAGGACAACTTGAAATTCAAGTCCTTGAAGATAGAGTTAAACTTAGAGGAACTGCTGAAGTAACTTTTGAAGGTATTGTTGATTTAAAATAAATTCTTTATCAAATTATATGGTAAATTTTTTTAATAACCTTAATGTTAATTTTTAGCATTAAGGTTATTTTAATATTATTCAACTTAGACATAAAAATATATTTAATGCTAAAAAATTATAATTTATATATTTTTTATTAACAATTTTTTTGCACTTATATTAGAAATCATATACAATATAAAAGAGGTGATTTATAATATGGATTTTAAACTGTATTCAAATTTTAAACCAACTGGAGATCAACCACAAGCAATAGAAAAAATAGTTGATGGAATAGAAAGAGGAGTTAAGCATCAAGTTCTTTTAGGGGTAACAGGATCTGGAAAAACTTTTACAATAGCAAATATTATTGAGAAAACTAAAAGACCAGCTCTTATTTTAGCTCCAAATAAAACTTTGGCAGCTCAATTATATTCAGAATATAAAAATTTTTTTCCTGAAAATGCAGTTGAATATTTTGTTTCATACTATGATTATTATCAGCCAGAAGCATATATAAAATCAACTGATACCTATATAGAAAAAGATTCAGCTATAAATGATGAAATAGATAGACTTCGTTATGCGGCAACTTCAGCCATTATTAATAGAAGAGATACTATAATAGTAGCATCTGTATCAGCAATTTATGGTTTAGGTTCACCTGAAAAATATAAAAAAAATTCAATTCCAATAGATTTAAAAACAGGATATAATAGAAATAAACTTATAGAAAAATTAGTGTTATTAAGATATGAAAGAAATGATATTTCTTTTGAAAGAGGAAAATTTAGAATAAAAGGTGATACTATTGACATATATCCATCTTCTCATGAGGTTGGATATAGACTAGAATTTTTTGGAGATGACTTAGAAGCAATTTCAGAAATAAATACAATTACTGGGCAAAAAATAAAAAAGAATATAGAAAGAATAATTATTCCACCATCTTCACATTATCTTACAGAAGAAAATGAAGTAGAAAAACTTTTAAGTGAAATAAAAGAAGATATGAAAAAAGAAGTTGAAGCTTTTAAAAAAGAAGGGAAACTTCTTGAAGCACAAAGATTAGAACAAAGAACAACCTATGATATGGAAATGATAAAAGAAATAGGATATTGTAAAGGAATAGAAAATTACTCTAGATATTTAAGTGGTAAAAAACCTGGTGAAAGACCATATACTCTTATAGATTATTTTCCAAAAGATTTTTTAATATTTATAGATGAATCACATATTGGAGTATCTCAAATTGGTGGAATGTATAATGGAGATAGAGCAAGAAAAACAAATTTAGTAGAAAATGGTTTTAGATTAAAATCAGCTCTTGATAATAGACCTCTAACTTTTGAAGAATTTAAAGAAATGGCAAATCAAATTATCTATGTCTCAGCAACGCCTGGAGACTATGAGATAGAAATATCATCAGGTGAAATAGCTGAGCAACTAATAAGACCAACAGGACTTATAGATCCTGAAATTGAAGTAAGAAAAACAAAAAATCAAGTAGATGACTTACTTCATGAGATAAGGGAAAGAATAAAAAAAAGAGAAAGAGTTCTTGTAACAACTCTTACTAAAAAAATGGCAGAAGAACTAACAGAATATTATATTAATTTAGGAGTAAAAGTAAAATATATGCATTCAGATATAGATACTCTTGAAAGAATTGATATAATAAGAGAACTTCGTCATGGAGAAATAGATGTATTAGTTGGAATAAATCTTTTAAGAGAAGGATTAGATATTCCTGAAGTCTCTCTTGTAGCAATTTTAGAAGCTGACAAAGAAGGATTTTTAAGAAGTAGACGTTCTTTGATTCAAACAATAGGAAGAGCAGCAAGAAATGTAGATGGAAAAGTCATTCTTTATGGTGATACTATTACAAAATCAATGAAACAAGCAATAGATGAAACAGAAAGAAGAAGAGTTATCCAAAAAGAATACAATATATTTAATAATATTGATCCAAAAAGTGTTATAAGAGAAGTATCAGAAGATATTTTAAACCTTGATTATAATATCCCACAAGAAAATAAAAAGTCAACTGAAAAAAAATATCATTCAAAAGAAGAAGTTGAAAAAGAAATATCAAAACTTCTTAAAGAAATTAAAAAACTTTCTGAAGAACTTGATTTTGAAAATGCTATTAAGAAAAGAGATGAAATGATTAGATTAAAAAATATTTTATTAGAACTTTAAAGAGGAAGTATGGTAGATAGAGTATATAGTGTAAGTGAATTTAATAAAATTGTAAAAAATATTTTAGAGGAAAATTTAACTTTACAAGAATTTTTTTTAAAAGGAGAACTTTCTGGGGTAAATTATTACAAAAGTGGACATCTTTATTTTACTTTAAAAGATAGTAAATGTCAGGTGAAATGTGCAGCTTTTAGTTACAAATATAAAAAAATTCCAGAAAATTTAAAAGAGGGAGATTCTGTAAAAATTTTTGGCGATGTAGGTTTTTATGAAAATAGAGGAGATTTTCAAGTTTTAGTAAGATATATAGAAAAAGATGATAATATTGGTGAACTTTACAAAAAACTTGAAGAGGTAAAAAAAGATTTTGAAAGAAAAGGATATTTTTCTCCTTTATATAAAAAACAACTTCCAAAATATCCACAAAAAATAGGAGTAGTAACCTCTCTTAATGGAGCAGCTCTTCATGATATAATAAACACTACAAGAAAAAGAATGAAAAATGTGGATATTTATGTTTATCCAGCAAAGGTACAAGGACCTGGATCAGCTGAAGAGATTGTAAAAGGAATAGAAACTCTTGATAAAATAGATGATATAGATTTGATAATAGCTGGAAGAGGAGGGGGAAGTGTAGAAGATTTATGGGCTTTCAATGAAGAAAAAGTTGCCTTAGCATTTTTCAATTGTAAAAAGCCAATAATATCAGCAGTGGGACATGAGATAGATTTTCTTCTTTCAGATTTAACGGCAGACATAAGGGCTGCAACTCCAACTCAAAGTATAGAGATAGCTATTCCTGTAAGAAAAGATATAGATGAAATGCTTAAAAATAAGAAAAAATATATAAACTCTCTTGTAAAAAATAGAATAGAAAAAGAGAAAAAGAAAATAGAAACTTTGGAAAATTCTTATATTTTAAAAAATTTCACAAAAATTATTGATAGTTATAAAAATAAAATCATTTCAAAAGAAAAAGATATTTATAAGGCATTTAAAATATATCTTGAAAGAAAAGAACAACAATTAACTTTAAAAACAGAAAAAATAATTAATCTAAATCCTCTATCAATCCTTTCAAGAGGATATAGTATAACTAAAAAAGAAAATAAAATTTTAAAAACAACATTATCTTTAAAAATAGGTGATAAAATAATAACAAATTTACACGATGGTACATTAATAAGTATAGTAGAGGAGATTAAATAATTTATGAAAAAATTGATAATGATATTTTTTATAATTTCATCAATAGTAACTTTTTCTGAAGAAAAAGACAAATACTCTTTTTTTGAAAACTTCTTTTCAGAAAAAAATAGTACTAAGGAGAATAAAACTTCTTCATTTATTCCTGTAATAGAAGGAGAAACAATCCCTGAACATTTAGAATTTAAATATGTAGATGAAAAAACAAAAGCGACAAAATTTTTTAGTATTCCTGTTGTTCCTCTTCAAGGAAATGATAGAAGACCAGCTGAAATAGGAGCTCTTGAAAATGCAATAGCAAAAGAAACTGTAAGAGAAAAAGTAACAGTTATGATGAGATACTACGAGAATGCTTTTAGGAAACATTTGGAAAATATAAGTAATGATCCTGAAAAAATTTATCTTCTTGGAAATCAATATTTTATCAATCAAAGATATGAAAAAGCAAAAAATATTTTTAATAAAAATATAGATACAGTGGATAATCTTTTTGGTTCAGCTGTAACAAATAGATTTCTAGGATATGATACAACAGCTATAGATTATTATAGTGAAGTTATCTATATGGATCCAAATCTTTCAGAGGCATACCTTGGTAGAGGGATTTGCTATAGAAATATTGGAAAATATAGAGAAGCTTTAGCAGACTTCTTAAAATATAAATCAATGAAAAATACAGAGGAAGCCTACACAAGTTTAGGAAATATTTATATACTTAGAGAAGAGTATTCTCAAGCAAAGCAAATTCTTACAGAGGGAAGAATGATTTATCCAAATTCAAAATTAATAAGTGAACTTCTTGTTAAAGCATATGCAAAGTAAAAAACTGGAGGGAATGTTTTATGGAGTGGTATAGATTAAAATTAGTTGGAATAAAAGATAGTATTATTGGAAGACTTATGAAAAAGTTAGAAAATTATGAAGATATTTTTCTTCTTGATAGAGAGCAACTTAAAAATTATTTTAAAATTGATGATAATACTATAAATTCTATATACAACTCTAAAACAATAGATTTTACAAAACATTTTGAAAAATTAAAAAATTTAGGAATAAAAATTGTATCTTTAAAAGATAAAAACTACCCAAAAATGTTGAAGAATATAGCTCAACCACCAATATTTCTTTATTATAAAGGTAATTTATCATTAGTTGATAAAGAAAAAATAATAGCAGTTGTAGGAACTAGAAAAGCAACAGCTTATGGGAAAAATTGTTGTGAGAAAATAGTGGATGAATTAATAGATGGAGATGTTGTAATAGTAAGTGGACTTGCAACAGGAATAGATGCAATTTCTCACAGAAGAACACTACAAAAAAATGGAAAAACAATAGCAGTTGTTGGTTCAGGATTAGATGTTGTCTATCCTTTAGAAAATAAAAAATATTGGGAAGAGATAGGAGAAAAAGGACTTCTTCTTTCAGAAGTTCCCTTGGGAACACCACCAAATTCTTTTAATTTTCCAAGAAGAAATAGAATAATAGTAGGACTTTCAAGAGGGGTTGCTGTTATTGAAAGCAGAGAAAAAGGTGGAAGTTTGATAACAGCCTTTCTTGCTTTAGAAGAGGGGAGAGATGTGTTTGCTGTTCCAGGAGATATCTTTTCACCAGTTTCTTTAGGAACTAATGAACTTATAAAAAAATCAGAAGCAAAACTCATTACTTCTGGAAAAGATATTTTAGAAGAATATGGTTGGGAAATAG
>JAHHTB010000085.1 GCA_020024855.1 Fusobacterium sp. | reverse complement strand
GGAGGTGGAATAGTGTTAGGTTGGCTTAAAAGTAAATTGTACAGAGATAGAGTTGAGAAAGGCACTGATAAAGATGTGAAATATTTAGAGCATATAGTCGAAAGATTTTTACATAGCAAAAAAAGACTAGACATGATTACTGGAGAAAGATATTATCTAGGACACCATGATATCTTGTGGACTAAAAGAGAAGTAATAGGAGAAAATGGTAGATTAACAGAAGTTGATAATTTGCCAAATAATAAAAGAATTGATAACCAATATGAAAAATTAGTAGATCAAAAGGTAAATTATCTATTAGGAAAACCACTTACTTTTCAAACAGACAATCAAATATACCAGGAACAATTAGAAAAGATATTTGGATTAGAATTTCATAGAACTCTTAAAAATGTAGGAGAAGATTCATTAAATGGCGGAATAGCTTGGTTATATCCTCACTATAATGATAAAGGAGATTTTGTATTCAAAAGATTTGAGCCTTGTCAAATATTACCAATATGGAAAGATGAAGGGCATACGGATTTAGAGTTTGTCATAAGAATTTATACTATTCAAGAATGGACTGGTTCTATGTTAGAAGATGTAGAAATAGTTGATATTTATAGTTTAGCTGGAATAGATAGATATAAATACCATTATGGATCTTTGAAATATGACTCACATTATAATTATTTTAGCATAGGAGATGCTCAATTCAATTGGGATAGGTTGCCTATAATTCCTTTTAAATATAACTTGCTTGAAAAACCTTTGATATTGAGAGTTAAAAATTTACAAGATGGTATTAATAAAGCTGTTTCCAATTTTGAAAATAACTTGGATGAAAATCCTCGTAACTGTATCTTAATATTAAAAAATTATGATGGACAAAAATTAGGAGAGTTTAGACAAAATCTATCTACCTATGGAGCTGTAAAAGTTAAAAGTGATGGCGGAGTAGAAAAGCTTACTGTTGAACTTAATGCTCAAAACTATAAGGATATTATAAAAATATTTAAAGATGCATTAATTGAAAATGGTAAGGGATTCAATGCTAAAGACGATAGGTTAGGAAATAATCCTAATGAAATGAATATTCAATCTATGTATGCTGATATAGACTTAGATGCCACTGGAATGGAAGTAGAGTTTAGAAATGGATTAGATAAGCTATTCTATTTTGTTAATGCATATTTCAGTCATATGGGCTTTGGAGATTTTGAGAATGAGAAAGTAGATATCATATTCAATAAAGATATCCTGGTAAATGAATCTCAAACTATAGCTAACTGTAAAGCTTCAGTTGGGATAATATCTGATGAAACTATTATAGCTCAACACCCATGGATAAAAAACCCTGTGGACGAGTTAGAAAAAATTAAAAATCAAAAAGAAAAAGAGCTAGATACTTATGGAGGAGCATTTGGGAATAAAAATCCAGATGATGTAGATGAATAGTTACTGGGCTGATAGATTTATATCAGAAGAGGAGAGAAGAGATAGAGATAATAGGAGATACTATTCAACTATTGAGAGAGAGTATAATAAGGCATTAGCTGGTTTAGAGAAAGATATTGAATATTGGTTAGGGAGAATAGCTAAGAATAATGATATCAGCCTCTCAGGAGCTAAGGAGTTATTATCTAAAAAAGAGTTACAAGAGTTTAAGTGGACAGTAGAGGAGTACATACAAAGAGGAAAAGAAAATGAGGTATCTGGACAATGGCTAAAGCAGTTAGAAAATGCATCAGCTAGAGTTCATGTTCAAAGATTAGAAGCTCTTAAAATTCAAATACAAGATAGAATTGAAAATATGTACACTACTAGAGATAGAAGCATGGAGGATTACTTATGCAGAATATATAAAGATACATATTATCATACAATATTTGAAATAGATAAAGGAATAGGAAGTATTCAATCTAGTTTTAATAAATTAGATAACAGAAAAATATCTCAGATAATTCATAAACCATGGGCAACAGATGGGAAAGACTTTTCTACAAGGATATGGGAAGATAAAGCTAGTCTAGTAAATACTCTCCATACAGGACTTACTCAAACACTTATAAGAGGGGGAAATCTTGATGATGTAGTTAATGATATATCACAATTTGTAAGTTCTAAGATAAAAAATAAGAAGTATGTAGCAAGTAGATTAGTTACAACAGAGAGTGCTGCTTATGCATCTAAAGCACAAGAGCAAGCTTATAAAGATTTATCTGTAGATAAATATGAAATACTAGCTACACTAGACTTACATACTTCTACTATATGTCAGGATCTTGATGGAAAAATATTTGATAGGAAAGATTATCAAGTAGGAGTAACAGCTCCACCTTTTCATCCTAATTGTAGAACTACTACAGTTCCTTGGTTTCCAGATGATGTAGATACAGGAGAAAGAGTAGCAAGAGGAAAAGATGGAAAAGTGGGATATGTTCCACAAAATATGACTTATAAAGAGTGGTATAATAAATATGTAGAGCAAAAATTTGAAGAAAGTGGTATAATAGGATTAGATAACAACTCAAATAATTCAGTAATAAAAAGATGCATAGAAAAGGAAATTGAATACATAGGTATAGAAAAATATTCAACGATTCCTTTTGAAGAGATTATAATTTCAGAACTTGGTGGTGGAGATAAAACAAGAGGTTCTTGTTCATCTTTAGCCTTTGCATATGCTGGAAACAAGAATGGCTATAGAGTTTTAGATTTTAGAGGTGGAAATAGTCAAGCTATGTTTGCAAGTAATAAAACTATTTTAGAAATCACAGAATTAGAAGGTATAAAAAGTTGGGTTGTTAAGGAGAAAAATGATTTTACAGCTATAAAAAAATTAATAGTTAATGTGGAAGAGAAAAAGGAATATTACTTAGCTATCGGTAGACATGCAGCAATAATAAAAAAAATAGAAAAGGGATATGAATATTTAGAGTTACAGTCAGCTAAATATAATGGATTTAAGACTTTTGATATGAATGTATTAAAAAATCGTTTTGGATGTCAAAAATCTTATAGAAGAGCTGGTGTTGTTTTAACCCCTCCAAGCATGTTAATTGATATTGATACTTTAAAGAATAACAAAGAATTTAATCAAATACTAGGATTTATTAATACAGCTAAAGAAAAGCAGCTAAAAGGAGTTGAGGGATATGAAAAGTGATTTTTATAAAGAAAATAAAGATGATACTATTTGGTGGGTTAATGACTTGGATACCAAAGGAGAATTTTTATTTAGTTTTGATAAAAAGAAAATCTACAATTTATTTGCAGACTATCCTTACAACTTAACAAAGGAAGAAAAAGAGATATTTGATAAAGAGAATCCATATTGGGCTGAATTTTTTAAAGATACAAGTAAATAAAAATTAAAGTTAATAATTAAGCACTTAGAGAAATCTAGGTGCTTTTTTATTGGAAAAAATTTATGATATAATAGAAAATTTTTAAATTTCTCTTGACTTTTGTCAGACTATAATATATAATTTAGTCAGACAAAAGGAGGTGGAAAAATGGAGAAAAAAATAGGTCGTCCTACAACAAATCCCAAAGTAGAAAGAATCACTGTCAGGTTAGATAGAGAATCACAAGAAATACTAGATTTATATTGTGTTCAAGAAAATATTGATAGAGGAGAAGCTACAAGAAGAGGAATAAAAAAGTTAAAAGAAGACCTTAAATAAAAAGGATATTATCCCCACGACCAAATGCGAATAATATCCTACAAACTCAGAAGTTATCTGATAAATCTATTATATCATATTAACTTCTGGTTATCAATGAATAATTAGGAGGTTTTTTTAATGGAAATAACAAATAACAGTATTATCAAATATGAAAATTTTGATTCAATTAATGGAGTGTATATGTGTATGAATGGAGTTCATTGCTTTATAATAAATGAAAATGATGACCCAAAAATAAAATCTGAAACTTTTCAAAAGTTATATTCTGCAATGAAAGAAAGGAAAACACTTGTTGTTAAAAAGGAGATGGTATAATGGAAAAATTTGAATTAATAAAAATAGAAGAAAAAAATGGAGAACAATTAGTAAGTGCAAGAGAATTACATCAATTTTTAGAAGTAAAAACAAAATATAAAGATTGGTTTCCAAGAATGTGTGAATATGGATTTGTTGAAAATAAAGACTTTATAACTATTGCTCAAAAAAGAGCAACAGCTCAAGGTAATGAAACTACATATTTTGACCATTTAATGAAAATATCAATGGCAAAAGAGTTATCAATGATACAAAGAAATGAAAAAGGAAAACAAGCTAGAGAGTATTTTATCAAATGTGAAGAAGCTTGGAATTCTGAAGACATGATATTAGCAAGAGCTTTACAAATACAAAATAAAAAAGTATTAGGATATAAAGAGCAAATAAAAGTTTTAGAAAATAAACTTGAAGAACAAAAACCAAAAGTTTTATTTGCTAGTGCAGTAGAAACATCAAAATCAACCATACTAATAGGAGAAATGGCAAAGATACTAAAACAAAATGGAATTGATATAGGACAAAAGAGATTATTTTCTTGGTTAAGAGATAATGGATATCTAATTAAAAGAAATGGAACAGATTATAATATGCCAACTCAAAAAGCTATGGAAATGAAGCTATTTGAAATAAAAGAAACCGCTGTAACTCATTCGGATGGACATATAACAATTAATAAAACACCTAAAATAACAGGGAAGGGACAGGTGTATTTTATAAATAAATTTATAGAAGTGGCTTAATATTTTATCAATCCTCAGTAGAGATACTGGGGATTTTTTAATACAAAAATATAAGGAGATTGAAAAATGGAAAAAAATTTAATAATTGAAGCACAGGAATTAGGAGTAAATAGAAAAAATTGGGAAGTATACAATGCTTATTTAACAAGCAAGGCTATACAATCAAAAGAAACTGTGCAAACTACTTATAAAACATATTTCAGCAATGTAAAATTGTTTTTTCAGTATTTAAAAACTTATGAGAATAACAGGTATATTCTTAGTGATGATACCATTAAGAATTTCACTGGGATTTGGGAAAGGTATGTACTGTTATGTATCCAACAAGGAAATAATAATCAGACAATCAGAAATAAGAGAACTGCTGTATCTACATTTTTGGATTGGTGTGAAAAGAGGGATCTCATTAAAATAAATCCCTTCAGAAAGATAGAGCAAATAAAAATAACTGAAAGTGATAAGAGAAGAACATCATACTTTTTATCTCAAAAGCAAATTTGGGAGATAAATTTTATGATGAAACTAGATAAGAAAAAGTTTGATATACAAGATAGACTAATATTTAATCTTTTCTTAGATAGTGCTGTAAGGATCTCAGCTGGACATAGTTTAAAACTTTCTCAGCTAGACTTAAATAATAATTCTTTTGTAGGAGTTAGACATAAAGAAGGGTATATTAAACCTGTTCTTTTCTTTGAGGAAACAAGGGATATTTTAATTGAATGGATAAAGGAAAGAGAAAAACTAGGAATAGAATTGGATTGGTTATTTGTCACTAAATACAATAGAGTATATAAGCAGATGAGCAAAGAAACTATAAGAGCTAGAGTTCGTGAAATGGGTAAAATAGTAGGAATAGAGAACTATTATCCTCATAGCATTAGGAAAACAATAATAAATATTATAAGTGGTGCTGGAACAGTTAATGATGGAGCTATGCTTGGATACCATAAAGATTCTAAAGTTACATCTGAGCATTATGTGAAAGCTAAAGAGGAAGAAGAAATAAAAGCAAGACTTTTGGAGTTAAGAAGAAGAGCTGGACTATAAAAAAGTACCCCGAAGGGTTGGAGGTAATGCTACTTTCTGTACAACATTACAATGATGATAACTACTAGTAAAAGAACTAGGTTACCATCAAAGCTGATGTTTTGAATAAAAATATTCATTTAGCATTCCTCCCTAGACTAAATTGTGTTTTCTACCTTGCTTAAGGGCAGAATAAAAGCCCCAATCGAAATTAGGGCTAATATTCTAAGCTTAATAACACAATTTAATCACCCAACGGGGTACTATAGTACAACCTAATTATAGCAAATTAAATACAAAAAGTCAAATTTCAAGGAGTGATTCCAATGTAAAACAAGTGTAATATTACATAAATTTTATAATTTATGTAGTTTTTGATAATTTCGAGAGTTACGAAAAGTCAATAAAATTAAGACTTTTATATTTAATGATTTTAAAAGTGTTTTATGAAAAACTCCTAAAGACACTTCACAAGAGAATTTATAAAAGCTAGTAAAATCAATAGTTTTCTAATTTTCACAAAACTACAATTTTTAAATAAATTATAAAATTTATTTAGATTTTTTCAATCTAAAATATCAAAAAATAATCAAATGATCAATTATAAATTAAAAAATTTAGGAGGATAAAATGACACATATATATAACGAGAAACTAAAACACCTAATCAGTCTTAACTATGATTATGAGGATTTTAAAACAAATCCTTCTCTTTACTATCCAGATTGGAAAACAGAATACTGTGCGAGTCCAACAAAATATGAATATCCTATTTTAGATAATGAAGTTATAAGAGAAATGACAACATATGAAAAATATAAAAAAGGGCTATATACTTTAACTAAACAAGAAGTAGAATTAAATGGAGAGATTGTTAGACTGAATCCCGGACAATATTTAGATGTTTCTTCAAATTCAATTATTACAGTTGAAAAAATAGAAGGTGTTAGAGTCGAATGGAACTGGGATAATCATATTTGGGAAGAGTTAGCTACTGACTTAGAAAAAGTACAAGCTCAAATTAATGAATATTCTGAACTTGATACCCCTAGTACATTAAAAGAAATGGGAACAGAGTTAGCTAATGAGTGCATGAATATGCTTATAAAACTTAGAAATATGGCATATACATTAGGAAACCCAGCAACAATAGAAGATAGAGATTTACCAATTTTTCCAAAACCTAGTGAAAAATTAAAAGCATTTAAAGAAAAATTCAATTCTATTAGAAAATAAAAAAGGAGTGACACATTATGTTAAGAGAAATAAAAGAAATTTTAAAAGTTGTGAAAGAAATAAAAGAACTATTGGTTGGAAGCGAAGAAATGACAGACATTGAAAAGCAATATAAAGAATATAAATACTTTGCTGATGTAAGAGGACAAAAGTTACTAGCTGAAAGAGGACTACTTGATGAATATAATGCTTTCATGAACGAGTGTGAAGAAACATTATTTGGAGATAACAGAGAACTAGTACTACCTAAACCAAGTCCTCAATTAGAAGCTTTCAAAAATAAATTTAAAAAGTTTTTCTAAAAATTTTAAAGGAGACCAACTATGAAAAGTCAAGATAAATTTTTTAAAATTTAATCTTTGA
>JAHHTB010000084.1 GCA_020024855.1 Fusobacterium sp. | reverse complement strand
TATATATTCAAAATTTTTAATTTTAGAACTAATTATATCTGTTTTTTTATAAAAAATCAATAGTATTTTTATATTTATTTATTTTTTGAAATGTTTACATATTAATAATAGATTTCATTGATAGTATTATCGTAAATATAAAGATTTATACAAAGCTCAAAAAAATAGAATAATTTATTTTTTTTGTAAAATTCTTTTAATCTAAATTTTTTTATAAAAATATTAGTGTTATTTTATTTTGTTAAATGTTCCTTTATATATAAATTATTTAATGTTGCTTTTAATTTCTTAAAGTGATACAATTATTCTTAATAAAACTTAATTATAGAATAGAGAGGAGATTATTATGATTGACTTTGAATTATTTAAACTGCAAAATGATGAAAAATTGATAATAAAAAAACAAGCTTCTTATGTAAAAGTTGTTCTTGTTGTTCCACAACCAAATCCAGGAAATTTGTCTATAACTAATAAAAGAATTATATTTGAACCTACTCAAGGACGTTCTAGCTCTGCTTTCATCTGTAATTTAGAAGATATTGAATCTTTCTCTGTTGGACTTCTTAACACTATTACAATCTTAACTAAAACAGGAGAAAAACATAAGATAACTGGTTTATTTAATAAAGCTCTTATAAAAGGGTTGGAAGATGTTAATATAAAAAGAGAAAAATAATTTATAAATATATTTAATATAGAACTAATAGTCAATTTGGCTATTAGTTTTTTTTGTCATAAAAAATTTTAAAAAATAAAATTATCATTATCAGATTAAATAGCTTTCTATAAAATTATATAGAAAGCTATTTAACTTTTATCTTTATTTATTTTCTAAAACAGAATCAAAAACATATTTTCCATCAATTATTTTAATAATTGTTACAGCTTTTATTGGGTTATTTTTTTCATCAAAAGTAAGATGTCCTGTAATTCCGTCCATATCACTTTCTTTTATAGCTTTAACTAATTTTTCTTTATCAGTAGTACCAGCTTTTTCAATTGCATTTTTTAAAATATAAACTGCATCATATGCTAAAGCAGAAAAAGCAGTAGGTTCTTCATTATATTTTTCTCTATATTTTTTTAAGAAATTTTGCACTTTCTCACTAGTATCTTCAGCAGAATAATGATTTGTAAAATATGAATTATTTACAGCAGAATATGAAGAAGAGTCTAAGGCACTGATAACCCCGTCCCAACCATCAGGACCAACAAAAGTTGCTTTCATTCCTATTTCTCTAGCTTGTGTTGCAATTAAAGCAGATTGCTCATAATATTCAGGAATCATTAAAATATCTGGATTTTCAGAATTTATTTTAGTAAGTTGAGTTTTAAAATCTTTATCTCCATCTGAATATCCCTCTTTTGCAACAATTTTAATTCCAATTCTATTAGCTTCCTTAATAAATTCTTCAGCAATTCCATTAGAATAATCACTAGAGTTATTTATCATAATAGCTGCTGTTTTAGCATTTAATTTATTTTTAGCAAAAGTTGCTAATGTTCTACCTTGATAAGGATCTGTAAAACATACTCTAAAAATATTAGGTCCTGCATCAGTTATATTAATTTGTGTTCCAGTTGGTGTAATCATAGGAATACCATCTTGAGCTGCTAAATCAGCAACAACTAAAGTAGGTTTAGAAGTAACACTTCCAATAATAGCACAAACCTCTTCGTTTATTAATTTATTATAGGCATTAACAGCTTCAATAGGATCAGCCTTTTCATCTAAAGATATATATTCTAATTTTTTACCTAAAACTCCACCATTTTTATTAATTTCTTCAAAAGCTAATTTTGCCCCATTTTCAATAGTAACACCATAAATAGCAGCAAAACCAGTTAGAGGTCCCATTCCTCCAATTTTAATTGTAGAATTTTCTTCTAGAGAAGATTTTTCTCCACAACCAATTAATGTGAAAATAGAAATCACCATAATAATAAACTTCTTAATAAAACTTTTCATAAACTTTCCTCCTATAATTAAAATTTTGTATAAAAAAAACAGCCTTGTTAGGCTGTCTATAACAAAAATTATTTAGTACAAAAAATAATATTCTTCATTTGTATGCAGAATAAAAACTAAATAATATAAAATCCTAACATTTTAACAATGAATATGAAAAAGAACCCAGCTTTTTTAAGTTGAGTACTAAAACATATGCAGTTGTCCAACAAATGTTAGAACTAAACATAATAGTTTCCCTCCTGAATTTAATTTTATCTATTATAACATTTTTTTTATAAAAATCAAGTATTATTTTAAATAAAATAAAAAAAAGATTGACTCTTGTTAAATACAAAAATCAATCTTTAAATTTACTATATAATTTCTTCAATTAAACTTTTATACAAAAAGTTTTCCTATTTGGAATATTAATGTTGATGCCATATATGGAACTACTAACATTATTCCTATCACTTTCCATAAATATTTCCAACCAAATTCTTGTTTTATTGCTCCTAAAGTTGTAACACATGGAACTACTAATAAAATAAAAGTCATAAATGAATAGGCTTTCAATGGTCCTAATTTATCATTTGCCCAAAGATTAAATGTAGCTTTTATTATTCCTTTTCCCTCTTCTTCTATATCTTCTGGTGTAGGCATTTTAAATCTTGCCATATCTAAGCTAACAATTCCCACCACTGATTTTTTAACTGCTATTCCTAAATCTTTTACTTGTTCTATTAAATCTTCACCTATTGAAGTTTTTACTTCTTCTTCATTTCCTGTATCTTCACTATCTTCTAAAGGTAGTGCTTGTGATAAAAATCCTACAACAACCTCTTTTGCTACCATACTTGGAATAATTGCTGCAACTGTTTCCCATCTATCTCCAAATCCTGTTGGTTTCATAACAGGAGAAAACACCTGTCCAAATTTAGCTATATATGAATTATTTGCATCTCCATTATTTGGGAAATATGTTAAAGTCCATAGTATCATCATAATTCCTAATATGATACTTCCAGCTCTTTTGATATATGCAAAAACTTTTGTCCATGTAGAACTTAATACAACTTTTAAACTTGGTATTCTATATGGTGGTAACTCTATTAATAGAGCCTTATTTTCAGATTTAAATCCTTTTATATTTTTTAAAAATAATCCTACTAAAACTGCAACAACAATTCCTAAGAAATACAGAGATGCTACAATTATTCCAGCTTTTTGTCCAAAAAATGCTGCTGTAAATAGTCCATAAACAGGTAATCTAGCTGAACATGACATAAATGGTGTCATAGCTGCTGTTAATTTTCTTGAACTTTCATCTTCCATAGTTCTTGTTGCATAAATAGCTGGAACTGTACAACCAAATCCGATAATCATTGGAACAAATGATTTTCCATTCAATCCTAATTTTCTCATTAATTTATCCATTATAAAGGCTACCCTTGACATATATCCACTTTCTTCTAGGATAGATAAGAAGAAATATAGAAAAGCCATCATAGGAGTAAATACTAAAATTCCTCCAACTCCACCTAAAATTCCATCTATTATAAGGGAGTTTATCCAATCTGGTGTTCCCTCAACTAGCATTCCTAAATATTTTCCAATGAAATTAGAACAGAATCTTCCTATCCACTTAACAAATGGAGCACTTCCACTAAATACAAAGTCCATTCCACCAAACATTATTAAGAAAAATAAAGGTAGCCCTAAATATTTATTTAATAAAACTTTATCCACCTTATCTGTAAATTCTAATCTTGATTTTAAAGATGATTTAAATGTTTTTGATAAAATTTTATTAATCTTTTTATATCTTTGTTCTGCTAAAACTGTTTCACTATCATTGTCATATTTTGTTTCTAATTTTTCAATCTCTTTTTCAAATTTTTTATCTAGCTCTATATTAAATCTAGTTTTTAATTTTTCAATAAGATGACTATCTTTTTCTATTATCTTAATAGCTAAATATTCAGGTGAATAATTTTTTAACACCTCATTATATTTTATATCCTCTTGTATATCCTTTGCTATTTCTTCAATAACAACAGAAGTTTCTTTATCAAAAGGAAGTGAAAATTTATTTTTTCTTTCTTCTTTTTTAATCTCTAAAACACTGTCCATTAATTCAGTTATTCCAGTTTTCTTTAATGCTGATACTGGTATAGCCTTTATTTCCATTAATTTTTCAAAATCTTTTAAATTTAATTTGTATTTTAATTTATCAAACTCATCATATAGGTTTAATGCTATGATTGTCGGTTTTTCAAGTTCTTTTACTAAATGAGTTAAATATAGATTTCTCTCTAAGTTTGTTGAGTCTACAACATTTATTACAACATCTGGGTTTTCATCTAATATAAAATCTCTTGTTATTTTTTCCTCTAATGAATATGGACTTAAACTATATACTCCTGGCAAGTCAACTAATTGTATTTCCTCACCTTTATATATAAATGTTGCCTCTTTTTTTTCAACTGTTACTCCTGGCCAGTTTCCCACTTTCAATTTTGAACCAGCTATGGCATTAATTAAAGCTGATTTTCCAACATTTGGATTTCCTGTAAATGCTAATTTTATCATTTTTCTCCCCTTTATATTTATTTACTTATTTTCTCTATCTCTATATTTTTAGAATCTTCTTTTCTTATTGCTATCCCTGTTCCTTTTATTATGTATTCCTGTGGATCTCCTAATGGAGCATTTCTTTCTAGTTTAATTATCTCTCCAGAAGTTACTCCCATATCTACAAGTCTTTTTTTAAGTTCTCCTATCCTACCTATTTTAACTATTTTTGCCTTTTCATTAATTTTTAAGTCACATAGTTTCATTTTCTATCCTCCTAAAATTTGAATTGTTTGTTTTACAAATTATTTTATTTATTTTATAATATCAATATATATAAATTATGTTTTTTATATAGAAAATTGTATATTATTTTGTTAAAATATGTAAAAATGTATAAAACGATTTAAGAAAGGTTTATAATTTATGATTAAAATATGTCTTGTTGAAGATGAAATTGATTTACATCAAATGTTAAAATTTTATTTAGAAAAATCAGATTATAAGGTTTATTCTTGCAAAAGTATTCAAGATACTACAAAATATTTAAATGAAGATTTTAATCTTTGGATTATAGATATTATGTTACCTGACGGAAATGGTTTGGAACTTATGAAAAGATTAAAAAAGAATAATAGCAATACTTCTGTTATTATAATATCTGCAAAAGGGGATTGTTTTGATAGGGTTACAGGGTTTGAAGTAGGTTGTGATGATTATATATCAAAGCCTTTTCTTCCTGCTGAATTAGTTTATAGAGTGGAAAAACTTATAAATTTTAATATGCATAAACAAAAAGAATCTTCTAACGGTATTATTGAAATTCCACCTTATTCTATTGATAGTATTAAAAGAATAGTTTATGAAGATGATATCAAACTAGAAATTACAAGTAGAGAATATGATATTATTGAATTTTTTATTAATCACAAAGGACAGGCTATATCTAGAGAGTTTTTATTAAATTCTATCTGGGGACATGACTACTTTGGTAGTGATAGAATTGTGGATAATTATATAAAAAATATTAGAAAAAAATTACCAGATTTTCCTATTGAAACAATTTATGGTTTTGGGTATAGGTACAATTAATGAAAATAAAAAGTCTTAAATTTAAATTTATTATTTATAGTATCTGCTTTAGTTTAATAATTATGTCCACTTCATTACTTGCTATTTATTACTGGTCTTTTACCTATTTTAAAAACACCTTTGAGGATAAAGTTATCTCTACACATACACTGAATAAAAAAGAAAATATGGGTATAAAAAATGAATGGATTTTAGGGGTGTCCACAAATTCCATTGAAGTAATTCAAAATATTCATGGAAATGAAGTTGCCTCTATTATTAAAGATAGAGCCTTAAATCAAATTGAAGATAATCAAACTTATTGTGAAAATATCTCTGGAAAAAATTTACTTTGTAATATAAAATTAGACACTCAAAATGGTGAAACTATATATGAATACTCTATAATTAGGGATATTTATGCTGAACTTTTTCCTAAAATTTGTACTTATTTTAGTTGCTTTACTCTCCTTTTAATTTTACTTTCCATATGGTATACAAATTTTATTAGTAATAAATTATATAGTGATATTCACAAACTACAAGTTTATACAAGGAAGATTACAAAAAAAGAGAAGTTTAATGAAATTTCTATAGACACTAATGATAAAGAACTCCAAAACTTAGTTAGTGATTTAAAAGTTTTAAAAGAAACTTTAGATAGAGAAGAGGCTCTTAGACAATCAACTTTACAATATATATCCCATGAGATGAAAACTCCTATTATGATTATAGAGGGATACACTTCATCTGCAAAAGATAATCTTTTCCCTAAAGGAGATCTTAATTCTACCCTTGATACTATCCTTAATCAAACTATTAGAATTAAGCAAAAAGTAAAGGATTTAATCACAGTTATAAAAATAGAATCAGATGATTACCTACTTTCTTCTAATTCTTCAGTTAATCTTTTTGAAACTATAAATGAAGTTTTAGTTTTATTAAAATGTAATTACTCTACTAAAAAAATAAAAATTAATATTCCTGAAGATATTTTTATTGAAACTGATAAAGAACAATTAAAAATAATTTTTGAAAATTTAATAACAAACCAAATCAAATACTCTAAAGATTTCTTCTCAATCTCTTGCTATAAAAAAGAAAACAAGTTATTTTTCTATTTCTTTAATGATGGGGAAAAGATAGGAGAAAAGATTAAGCCTTTCCTTTTCTCTCCATTTATAAAAGAATATCATGGAGGAAGTGGTTTGGGACTATCCATTTGTAAATCTATAATTACAAAGATGAAAGGAAGTATTTACCTAAAAGAAACAACTGTTGGAACTTTATTTGTTATAGAGTTACCTTTATAAAAATATATTAGTTATTTTTTAATAAAAGGTGATCTTCATCTTGAATACTGAAAAAGTATTTTGTTATTGACTTTTTTTGTCCATTTCTATATAATTTAATTAAAGAGAAATATACTGCCTTAGTATGCTATTAATTTTTAATATAGGAGGTGTAGCGACGATTCATAAAAATAAATCTTCGCTAAATACTATGGAAATAACAAAAATTGATAAAAAAAATATAACTGATAAATTTTTAACATTACAAAACTCTGGCAAAAATTTTTACTATTTTTTTGAAAAAGATGCTAATACTGGAATAAAAGTAGAAAAAGATAGACTTATCTTTATAAAAGCAATGCAAGAGAATCCCACTTTAAAAGAAGAAATAGTTGTTACTTGTTTTAAAAATTTAGAAGATATATTTGAAAGAATTAATAATTTTTAAGAAATCAAGGTTTCATTTTATGAAACCTTATTTTTTATATAAATTTTTTCAAAAAATTACGACAAAATTTTACTCAAAATATGTTTAAAAAAATAGGTGTAATTTTTTATCTTTCTTAATTTTTATATTCTCAATATTCCATTTTTTGATATATATTTTTTTTCTTTTTATAAAAAGGTTTTTTTCCTCTATTTTTTCTATAAATTCCTGTTTTTTTATCAAAATTTTTTGCTTACTTTTTACTCACACACCCCTTTGAC
>JAHHTB010000083.1 GCA_020024855.1 Fusobacterium sp. | reverse complement strand
AAATAAAAGTTATTCTGTTTTTATTAATTAAACTATACAGAATAGATTTTTAAAAAACAAATAAAAAATAGAATTATTTTTGAAATAATCTATAATAATTTAAGAGTATAGATAAAGTTTTGGATTAATATAAAAATTTTATCTATACTCTCTTGTTTTAATTAAAAAATTTTTCTATATAATATATAGCTTATTTATGATTTATAATATGAGTGTGAACTCCTGTAAATTTATCATCATGGCAATGATCATTCCCTATTCCATCAACATGATAATGACTTGTCATATAAGAAATTTGAACTTTTTGATTAATTGGATTTTTTCCAACATAGCATTCTATTTCAAATATATTTTTTAAATTTTCCTCTGTTAAAACTTCCTCTGGAGTTCCTTTTGTTATAATCTCTCCATCTTTCATAACAAAGATATAATCACAGAATATTGCTGCTATATTTAAATCATGAAGGGCTGCAAGAACTGTAATATGAAGATGTTTTATAATATTAATTATTTGAAGTTGATAACCGATATCTAAATGATTTGTAGGTTCATCTAAGATTAAAAAATCAGTTTTCTGTGCTAAAGCTCTTGAAATAAGAACTTTTTGTTTTTCTCCACCTGAAAGAGTATTAAAACTTCTTTCAGAATATTTATCCATTCCTGTTTTTTTTAGCATTTCATCAACAATTTTTTCATCTTCTAATGAATATTCTTCAAAAAATTTTTTATAAGGATATCTTCCCATCTTAACTATATCTCTTACAGAAAAATCAAATTGATGTTCCTCTTCTTGAGCAAGAACAGCTATTTTTTTAGCTCTTTCTTTTTTAGATATTTTTTTAACAGATACATTATCTATTAAAATATTTCCTTTAAAATTATTATAAATTCCATAGATATTTTTTAAAAGAGTTGATTTTCCAGCACCATTAGGACCTATTATTCCTACAAATTTTCCTTTAGGAACTTCTAAAGAGATATTTTTTAAAATTTTATTATTTTCAATTTGAAATTCTAAATTTTCTATTTTAAGCATTATCCCTTTTCACCTCCAAAAGAAAATCTATTTTTATTTATCATAAGTAAAAAGAAAGGTCCACCTATTATTGATGTAATTATTCCTATTGGAATTTCTTTTGGTGGAAATAAAACTCTAGTTCCTACATCACACCAAATTAAAAATATTGCTCCAATAAAAAGTGAAATAATAAGTAAATTTTTATGTTTGTTTCCACAAAAAGCTCTACATATATGTGGAACTATAAGTCCAATAAATCCTATTGCACCAGTTATTGCAACTTGAACAGATATTAAAAAAGTTGTTAAAAGTATTATAATTACTTTTATAAATGCAATATTTACTCCAAGTATTTTTGCACTATTATCTCCTAAAATTAAAATATCTAAAGATTTTGACATAAAAAATGAAATAAAAAATACAATAATAAGAATTATTAGTGGAAGAAGAAGTTCACTTTTTCCCCATTTAGCTCTTCCAAGACTTCCCATTGTCCAAAATACAGCTGACTTAACTTGATTTGCATTATCAGCAGAATATATAAATATATTAGTAAGTGAAGAAAAAATAGTGGAAACAGCAAGTCCTGTAAGAATTAATCTAACTGTAGAATAACTTTTTCCCCACTGTGTTCCAACTGTAAAAACAATTATTCCACAAAGAATGGCTCCTAAAAATGCTCCAATAGTTATACTTACTAATGTTCCACCAAAAACAATAACAAATACAGCCCCTGCAGATGCACCGGAAGATATTCCCAAAATATATGGGTCAGCTATGGGATTTTTTGTTATACATTGCATAAGGACACCACAGAGAGCAAGCCCAGCTCCACATATTCCAGAAAGAAGAACTCTAGGAACTCTAACTTCCCAAATTATGACTTCTATTGTTTTTTTCCAATCAGCTTTGAAAATTTCTTTTCCAGATATTTTATTTCCTAAAAATTTATATACATCTACTATATCAATATAGCTACTTCCAAAAGCGACACCAATTCCTATGCTTAAAAGTAGTAGAAAAATAAGAAATAAAATTAAATATTTAAAATTATTTTTGTGTCCAACCATTTTTTGCCCCTAAATTACTTTTATTTATTTTCTCCATAAAACATATTATATAATTTTTCAACTGTTTTAGCATTTCTTACTCCTGGAGCCATTTCAACAAGGTTTACAATATAAATTCTATTATTTTTAACTGCATTTAATTCACTCATTCCAGGTATTTTTTTAAAGTTTTCTATTTTCTTTTCAGCTGGAAGTCCTGATAAATAATCAGTAACAACAATGATATCAGGATTTCTATCTAGGATACTTTCAAAAGAAACAACTCCATAGTCAACATTTAAGTCAGAGAAAATATTTTTTCCTCCAGCAAGTTTTATTAAGTTAGTAGGAAGTCCAGCTCCACCTACAAAGGCTTCACTTTCCCCAGAGTCATATAAAAGAACTTTTGGTTTTTCATTTTCAGGAATATTTTTAGTTTTTTCAATAATAGGTTTTAGAGTATTTTGCATTTGTGCTACTACTTTTTCAGCTCTATCTGAAACATCAAATATCTTTCCTAAAAGTCTAAAATCATCATAAACAGTTTCAATAGTTGCAGTATTATTTAAACCATTTGAAACAAAGGGAACAACTTCTCTTTCTTCTAATTCCTCAAGAGAACCTGTACTTTCTTCAGAAATTGATTGTTCCCAACCAGAAACAAAATCAGCTCCCATAGCAATAAAAGCTTCTTTTGATACTGAGTGTCCCTCTCCCATTTCCAATACAGGAATTTTATCATAAGCTTCTTTATATTCTGGAAGGATATCTCCATTCATTAAAGCTGTTCCAATCATCTTATCCTCTAAACCTAAAGCAAGTAATGTTTCAGTCATAAATTGTGCAAGAGTAATAGCTCTTTCAGGAGCTTTTTTAACAACTACGTCTCTTTTATATGTTCCATCATCAAAAGTATATTTTACAGGTTCATAAGAAAATAAGAATGTAGATAGTGATAAGAATAAAAGACAAAATATTTTTTTCATTTTTTCCTCCGCTTTTTATATTTTTATAATTTAATACAAAGAAAGGGTTGTTACAATTTATATTTTCTATAAAAATAAATTTTTATAGCCATTTGCAACAACCTCTTTCCAAAAAATATTTAAAGTTTTTACTTAACTATTACAGAAACACCATCAGGAATAACAGCAACTTTTGCATTTTTTCCTTTTCTCTCAAGAGCAATTCTTAGAGCTTCTTCAACAGTAGGAACATATTCTATATGCATATCTTCAAGTATTTGTTTTGCAGATGGGTCTGCAACATATAATACTTCATGACGGCAAAGTATTCTTGCAAGAATTTGACTTTCCCATTGGTCAGCAATAGTATCTTCCATTTTTACTTTTAATATTGTATCTTCAACTTCTTTTGCATTTTTAGCATTTTTAAATGTGTTGTAGAATCCTTCTCCACCATGTAAATCATTACATTTTGAAACTTCTATTATAATTCCATCTGGTTTAACACAAGCTTCAGCAGCAGTCATGCTTTTAACTGACTGATAAATATTTTGGTCTAAAGGATAACCACCGTTTGTAGTAATTGCTATATCTGCATTTGTTCCTTTTATTGATGAAATATCAGTTACAAATTCACAACCTTTTTCATGAGCTTTTACACAATCTCCAGCAAAGGCAGCAATAACTTCTTTTTTAGAGTTTATCACAACATTTAGGATAAATGCAAGTTTTGCTTTTTCAGCTGCAAATTGCATATCTTTATGTATTGGATTTCCGTTTAAATTACCTGTTCTTGATTTATCTGATGCAATAAATTTAGAGCAGTGATTTCCAAATACAGTTTTTTGTGATGCTATTCCAGGAAGAATAGATTTTCTTCCACCTGAAAATCCAGCAAAGAAATGTGGTTCTATAAATCCTTCTGACACAACTAGATCAGCTTCAGCAGCAAGTTTGTTAATTAATAAATCTCCACCTGATGGAAGTTTTCCTAAGTAAGCCATATCTTCCTCTTTTTGAGACATATGAACTACAAAATGCTCTTTAGCAACAACATCAGCTCCAAATTTGTCTATCATTTCTTCTTTTGTTGTTGGTCTGTGGAATCCAGTTGCAATAAGAATAGTTATATCAGCATCAGGATTTCCTTTTCTTATCTCTTTCAAATAGATAGGAAGTGTAACCTTACTCGGAACAGGTCTTGTGTGGTCAGATGTGATAACCACTATTTTTTTCTTTCCTTTTGCTAGTTCAGAAACTCTTGCTGAACCGATTGGGTTTTCCAATGCTTCTTGAACCAATTCTTCTTGAGACTTCTCTCTTTTTAGTTGTCCAGCTTTAGAAACAAGTACATCAGCATTTTCTGGTAATTCTAATTCAATTTCTTCTTTTCCATATGGTAATTTAACTTTCATATTCATACCACCCCCATTTAAAAGATTAACATATTTGGTTGGACCAGTCAATATAATATTAAAAAAATATGAATAATTTTTTTACAACTTTATTTATAAAAATACAATTAATAAAAAAATATTACATATTAAATTTTAATCTATATTCAGATACAATTTTAAAATAAACATCAGTTATAGAAATATCATTTTTATTTGCTAGCTCTTTTACAACTTCATATTCAGGATAAACATAAATTTCATCATTATTTTTTACACATTTAACCTTTGCTTTTCCTAAAGAACTATCAAATTCAACAATTTTTCTTTCTAAAATAATTCTATCCACATCATATTTTCTTATTCCAATAGATGTTGTATGTTTAAAGATAATATCAGCAACTTCCTTTTCATTTTCTTTTTTGCATAAAACACTAAGCTTGTAAGCTGGTCTATTTTTTTTCATAAAGATAGATGTATAATAAACATCAAGACTAACTTTTAAAAGTTTTTCCATAACAAAACCTAAAACTTCTCCAGTTGTGTCATCAATATTAGTTTCAATTATTTCTAGTGTTTTTTTTTACTATTTTCTATTTCCATTACTCTTAAAATATTTGTTGTATTTTCAAAATCTCTTGTTCCTGCACCTAATCCAATTTTTTTAATATTAAAAGAATATGGTACTTTTCCCTCACTAAACATGGCAACTATTCCAGCACCAGTAGGAGTAACATGCTCACCTTCATCATCAATTATATTTAAAGGTATGTTTTCATTCATAATTATATTTAAAACGGCAGGAGCAGGGACAGGCATTATTCCATGAGCACATTTTACAAATCCTTTACCCTCATAAAGTTCTGTGAAATAAATATGTTCAGGATTTAAGTTATCAATAAGAACACAAACTCCAACTATGTCAATTATAGAATCTATTGCTCCAACTTCATGGAAATGAACTTCTTCAATAGTTGTTCCATGAGCTTTTGCCTCTGCTTTTCCAATAATTTCAAATATTTTTTTTGCATTTTCTTTTGCCTTTTTAGAAAAATTTCCCGAATCAATTATCTCAATTATTTCTTTTAATCCTCTATGAGTGTGATGATGTTGTTCATGACAACAATGTTCATGATGGTGTTCATACTCATGATGACAATGATGTACATGTGGATTTTCTTTTGTTACTACATCAAATTTAAAAGCATCAATTCCTTTTTTCTTACATCTTTCAAAAACCAACTCATACTCTCCGAAATTCATAGATTCTAATGCATCAATTAGAACTTTTTTATCTGCACCTAAATCAAGTAAAGCTCCAATTGTCATATCTCCAGAAATTCCAGAATATGTTTCAAAATATAAATCCATATCTATCTCCTTTCTATAAGTTTATTTATTTGTGCTGCTTGATAACCTGCTCCAAAACCATTGTCAATATTTACAACACTCACTCCTTCTGCACATGAATTTAACATTGTTAAAAGTGCTGCTATTCCATTAAAACTAGCTCCATACCCAATAGAAGTAGGTACTGCAATTATTGGTTTATTAACCAATCCAGCTATAACAGTTGGAAGTGCTCCTTCCATTCCAGCCACTGCAATAATAACATTTGCTTCTTTTATTTCTTTTGCTTTTGATAAAAGTCTATGTATTCCAGAAACTCCAACATCATAAAATTTATGTACCTCTGCTCCTAAAAATTCACAGGTAACACGAGCTTCTTCAGCAACTTTTAAATCAGCTGTCCCTCCTGTACAAATTGCAATATTTCCTATTTTTTTATTATTTTCATAATTTATTAAAAGAGTTCTTGCAACTTCATTATATTCAACTTCAGATACTTCTTTTTTTACTATTTCATATTGATGTTTAGTTGCCCTTGTTCCTAAAACATTTTCTTTTCTATCTCGAAAAGATTTATAGATTTCAATAAGAGCAAAATCTTCTTTTCCCTCACAGAATATAACCTCTCCAAAGCCACGTCTTTCTTTTCTTTGAAAATCAAGTTTTGCAAAATCAATATCTTTATAGTTATATTCTTTTAAAAAATTTATTCCTTCTTCAATACTAAGTTTTCCATTTTTTATATTTTCTAAAAATTCTTTATCATTCATAGTATAACCTCGTCCATGCTACCAGACCTAAAACCTTCCATGTCTAAATTTATGTATTTAAATCCTAGTTCTTTTAAATTTTTTACAATTTTTTCTCTACTACTTATAAATTTATCAAAGTCAGAAATATTTATTTCTATCCTTGTAACATCACCATATAACCTTATACGATTTGTTAAAAATCCCATCTCCTTTAAAAAACTTTCTCCTTTTTCAATAAGTGGAAATTTTTCTAAAGGAAGTTTTTTATCATAGGGAAATCTAGTTGCAAGGCAGGGAGCGGAAGGTCTTTTAGCAACCTTTATTTTTAATTTTTCTGCTAGTTCTCTTATTTCATTTTTTGTAAATTCACATTCTGCTAAAGGACTTTTAACTCCTAGTTCTTTTATTGCTTTAAGTCCTGGTCTATATATTTTTAAATCATCAGAGTTTGTACCATCTAAAACATATTTTAAATTATTTTCTTTTGCAATATTTATTGCCTCAGAAAAAATCATTTTTTTACAGTGAAAACACCTATCTTTGTGATTATTTGAAACAGCTATATTTTTTGTTTGGTCAATATACTTTTGAATAATATCAACATTAAAATCTTTAGCTAATTTTTTTACAATTTCTATATCTTCTGAAGGGGATAAAAAAGTTTGAAAGGTACAGGCTTTAACTTTTCCATCAAAAATCTTTTTATTTTCCTCAACAGCAATTTTCAAAACAAGGGTACTATCAACTCCTCCAGAAAAAGTGATAAGTACCCCATCTTTTATTAATTTATTTATATATTCTCTCAGCAGTTTTTCTTTCATAGCATCTCCTTGTGAAAATATAATTTGTAATTATTTGATTATATAATGACACAATAAGATGAAAAAGTCAATGATTATATGTTTTAAAACTTAACAAATCAAATTATAAATCATTCATTTTGTAATAAATATATTTTTTTTAAATGAAATTTTAGAAAAAATAAATTTGATAGAAGTCATTATTTTTTTAAATAAAAAAACCAGCATAAGCTGGTTTTATATTAATTATTTTCCAAAATATCTTTCTAATAATCCAGTGAAAGCTTTTC
>JAHHTB010000082.1 GCA_020024855.1 Fusobacterium sp. | reverse complement strand
GAGTAAATTTAACTTTATTAGACATATATTACCAACTTTCATATATTTTTAATTTATCAATTGCCCTTTATGGGATCATATCAGTTATGTGAAAGATTGGCATTTGATAAAAAGACAATTAGCAATAGAATATGAAAAAAGACTGAAAGGTTTTTAGTTCCTTTTCAGTCTTCAATGTAATTTAAAAATTAATAATCAGAGAGATGATGAATACACAAAATTATTTACACTCCCCTCCCAAAAATTCTATTTTATTTCTTTACCAACGCTATTTTAATAAAGAATTTATTTTATTAAATCTTTTATATATATTTTTGAATCGTTAGGTGTCATTATAGCTGTAATTGTTATTCCTTTTTCTATTAATTTCAACAGACTTTCTTTTTCTAAAGTTGTTACACTTATATTAGGTTTTAATACTATTGTTTCTGGCCTATTTGATAAATTACCTACATTACACTCTTTTATCTCTAATCCCATTTCATAAAGAGATAAAAGATCTACTGGTGATTTCAAAACAACAAATACTTTTTGACCCTTATATTTTCCAGATAAAATATTAGTAACAGCTGTTTCTTTTGAAATTATAGATGTTGCTACACCAGCTGGAGCAGCCATTCTAAGTATTGATTTTTGTAAATCATCTTTCGCTATATCATCATTAATTACCATAATTCTAGTGGCACCTAATTCATTAGTCCAAAAATTAGCAACTTGTCCATGTATTAATCTATCATCTATTCTAATATGAATAATTCCTTCCATTTTATTGCCTCCTAAATTTTTTAAATAAGAATATTAAAATATCCTAAAACAATTGATAACATTAATATTAATAAAATAATTGATATTGGTTTTACTTTTCTAGAAAGAAGATAATATACCATTCCACAAAGAATAACTGGAATCATTCCAGGTAATATAGAATCTAATATTTCTTGTCCTTTCATCACAACATCTCCTTGTGTAAAAGTAACTCCTACATTAGCTCTAATTACTGTTGGAATTAAACCACCTACTACCATTAATCCCAATACAGAAACACTTTCTGAGATTATTTTCATTTTTTTCTCTAAAGACTTAAGTAAATTTATTCCTGAAATATAACCAGCTTTATATAATGGGAAACTTAACATTTTTATTATTATACTTACAATTATCCATAGAATTATACCAAATGGATTATTATTTAAAGCCATATTTGCTGCTATTGCTCCAAAAATAGTCCAAGGAATAACAACACACAAACTATCTCCTAATCCAGCTATAGGCCCCATTAATCCAGTTTTTATATTAGTTATAATGTCTCTAGCATTTATTTTTTCTTTTTCTTCTATAGCTGCATTAACTCCCATAATATAAGGAGCAATCCATGGATTAGTATTAAAAAATTGTAAATGATTTTTTACAGCTTTTTGTAAATCATCTTCATTATCTTTATAAATTACTTTTAATAAAGGAAGAATAGCATAGCAATAAGCTAAAGCTTGCATTCTTTCATAATTAGAGGATACAGAACTAGTAAAAATCCATCTATTAAGAAAACTTTTTCTTGCTTTTTCTAAATTATTATTCATCTTCATTTCCTCCTATTACTGTATTTACATTTGTATTTTCTAATTCAATAGATCTTTTATAAAGAATAATAGAAATAGCAATTCCAACTATAGCTATTCCAAGCATAGGTACTTTCATATAAACAGATAGAGCAAAACCTATTAAAAGATAACTAATATATTTTTTTACTGGTAAATATCTTAATAATAATCCGATACCTACAGCAGGTAATAAACCACCTGCAACAGCTAACCCTTTCATTAACCATTCAGGAGTAATTAATAAAATTCTATTAACTAATTCTGGTCCAAATAAAACAGCTAATAATACAGGAATTCCAGTAGTTGCACATGTTAATAATATTCCAATATATTGCATTAATTCTATTTTATTATATTGTTTATTATTTGCATATTTCTCAGCTTTATTTACTAAAATAACCCCTAAAGTATTTCTAAAGATATCTAATTGTACCATAAATAATGCAACTGGAATACCTATAGTTATACCTACTTCTGGTTTTTGTCCTGTTATTATTGTTATATATGTTGCAACAATTGTTGCTGTTTGATAGTCAGGAACTGAAGCTCCACCAAAGTTGCTTATTCCTAAAGACATTAATTGTAAAGTTCCTCCAACCATTAAACCTGTTCTTATATCACCTAAAATTAATCCCACAACAAATCCACAAGTAACAGGTTGATAAGTTCCAAACATTGTTGAATTTTTTTCATAATTAATCCAAAATCCGTATAAAATTATTAAAAATATTTGTATAAAATTTATATTTTCCATTTTTCCTCCTACTCATCATTATCATTACATATATTTTTTAATTCTTCACTATATATTTTTATTCCATTATCTTCTTTAAGCTCTATCAACATTTCAGATATAGAATCTGTTGATAATGCTTGTACTAACATTGTAACATTAAATCCACTAATAATTTCACCTTTTATCTTTCTTTTTAGAAGTTCTTTAGCAAAAGTATTATATGGTGTTCCACCAAAAATATCTGTAAAAATAAGAATTTCTTCATTAGATATTCTGTCTAATAAATTGTTAACTCTTTTCTCAAAATCTTCAACTCCTTTATTATCTAGAATAATAAAATTGACATCCGAAATGTCTGATCCTATAAAGACAAGAGTTTCTTTTAATCCATAAGCTAAATTAGAATGTGATGATACAATTATTTTCATAATTTTCTCCTTAATAATTTTTTTATTTTAAATATTGATCTAACATTGGAAGTTTACTTTCTAATTTGTAAAATACTGGTATTTCATAAATAGAAGAATCTATTATATAATATTTTCCACCTTCATAAATTTCTCCGGTAAAGGCATTTTTAAATTTCTCTCCTTTAGGAATGTAAACTTTTCTATTTTTTGCTTTATATTCAAGAATAGGAGCTACCAAAATTTCACTACCAAACATATATTGATTTTCAACATTAAAACATTCTTCATCATTTTCAAACTCATAGAACATGGTTCTCATTATTGGACTTCCATTATCACTAGTTTCTTGCATTAAAATATCAAGATAATCAGCAAGAGCTTCTCTTATTCTTATATATTTAATAAAAATTTCTTGATTCTCTTTTCCATAAGACCAAATTTCGTTATCAGCACCACTTACACATTGCCCCCCTCCTGTTGTTCCTAATGGTTTTTTATGAGGAATTCTATCTCCATGCATTCTTAAGATAGGTGAAAAGACTGCATATTGGAACCATCTAATCATTAGTTCTCTAAACTCTTCATCATTAGGATTTCCTCCATGAAATCCACCTATATCAGTAGTCCACCATGCTATTCCTGCTAATCCCATATTTAGTCCTGTATTTATTTGATTTTTTAATGCTTTAAAACTAGAATCTATATCACCACTCCATACTAAAGCACCATATCTTTGAGAACCAGCAAATGCACATCTTACAAGAGATATAACTTCATTTTTTATATTTTCTTTTTTTAAACCATTGTAAATTAATTCTGCAAAATCTAAAGGATAAACATTACCAATTTCCATACAGTTGCCTTTATAGTATCTAAAATTATCAAAATCATAAACTGCATATCCTGGTTCAGCAACATCTAACCAAAACATTTTAATTCCATTGTCATAATAACTTTTTTTCAATTTTTCCCATAAATATTTTTTAGAATTAGGATTTGTAACATCTAAAAAAACAGTGTTACTTAATTGATTCATTGTAACCCTAACTCCTCTATCTGTTCTTATTAATAATCCTTTTTCAATATACTCTAAATAATTTTTTGCATTAACTGAAATAGTTGGCCAAACAGATATCATAGTTTTAATTCCTTTGCTTTCTAAATATTCCACCATTTCTTTGGGATTAGGCCAATAATTTCTATCAAAATCATAATGTCCTTGTTCTGTCCAATGAAAAAAATCAATTACCATAACAGAAGGAGTTATATTTAATGCTTTGTATTTTTTAACCACTTCTAGAACTTCTTCTTGTGTTTGATAGCGCATTTTACTTTGCCATAAACCTAATAAATTTTTAGGCATCTTAGGATATCTTCCTGTTATATCCGTATATTTTTTTAAGATCTCCTTTGTATTTTTTCCACTTATAATAACATAATCCATATATTTTGTAGAAGGATTATTCCAAATTGTTATATTTTTAGAAAAATTAACTTGACCTATTGCCATATTATTCCATAGAAATCCATATTTCTTACTTGATACGTAAAAAGGGACTGTGCATTGAGAATTTCTTTGTGCTAATTCAAGAGTACAATTCTTTAAATCTAAAAATTCATGTTGATATTGTCCCATTCCATATATTTTTTCTTTTGGATCTGATTCAAATCTAACTGTTAAATTATAATTTCCTAACATATTAGGTTTAAATTCTCTAGAAAAAAGTTTTAAAGTACATGAAAAATCTTTAGTAGTTTGTATATCATTTACATCTTCATTTCCTAAATCATTTGTAACTGCTCTTTGCCTAATATATTCTTCTAATAATACTTCGTTTTTAGAATTTAAAAACTTAATAGTTTTTCTGTGGTTAATTATAGCTTTTATATCACCATTATGGATTTCAGCACTATCTTCATTTATAACTATATTACATAAAACTTCATCATAATTTTTTTTAATCAATGCACCATCTATATCTGGTATTTCATTTAATTTGGTAGCTCTAACTCTTAAACTATCTCTACCATAAGGTTCTATCATTAATATTTCATCGTCAAACTTATAAATTAGTTTATTATTTTCTTTTATAAACATTATTTCTCCTTAATTTAAATTTTAACTATAAAATTCTTTTAACATTGGATAAAGTTTTTTAAAATTATTATATTTCTTATTATATTTTTCAATTTCTTTTTCATTCGGATAAATTTTATTTAAAGGTTTTATAATCTTTTTACATGCTTCATCTATATTTGAGAAAGTTTTATCGCCAACAGAAGCAAGTATAGCAGCTCCAAAAGCAGGACCTTCTAAAGAGTTTACTGTTTCTACTTCTAAACCTAACACATTACAAATAATTTCTTGCCAAAGAATATTTTTTGCTCCACCACCACTTAATCTTATAACTTTTGAGCTTATATTCATTTCTTTTAAAATTTCATAAGAATCTCTAAGAGCAAATGCTACACCTTCAAGAACTGCTTTTGTTAGGTCTCCTCTTTTATGGTTTATATTTAAACCTATAAAAGAGCCTCTTACATTAACATCATTGTGTGGTGTTCTTTCTCCCACTAAGTATGGTAAAAAATATAAATCTTTAGCTTCAGAATTTTTAGCTTCCTCTATAAGCATCTTATAGTCAGAAGTTTTATTTATTTCTTCAACCCACCATTTCAAACAAGAGGCTGCAGATAAAATTACTCCCATTTGATGATATTTTCCACTAGCATGGCAGAAAGAATGAAGTCTTCCATCTTTATCATGAACATAATTTGAGCTATTTGCAAAAACTACACCAGAAGTTCCAAGAGCAACAGAAATATAGTTATCATTTACAACTCCCATTCCTACAGCTCCTACTGCTTGATCTCCTCCACCTATGATAATTTTTATATCTTCATTTAAAGAAAGTTCTTTTGCAATCTCTTTTTTTATATGCCCTATACTTTCATATGATTCATATACTTTTGCAAAATTTTCTTCTTTTAATCCTGAAATTTTTATCATTTCTGAAGACCATTTTCTATTTTTTACATCTAGTGCCAACATTCCTGAAGCATCACTTACATCTGTTGCAAAAATACCACTAAGTTTATATGCTATATAATCTTTTGGCAACATAACTTTTGAAATTTTTAAAAAGTTTTCAGGTTCATTTTCTTTTATCCATAAAATTTTTGGAAGAGTAAATCCTGTTAAAGCAACATTTCCTGTGTTTTCAAGTAAGAATTCTTTTCCTATTTTTTCATTAAGATAAATACATTCTTTTTCTGTCCTTTGATCACACCATAATATTGCTGGTCTTATTACTTTGTCTTCTTTATCTAATATTACTAAACCATGCATTTGCCCACTAAAACTAATTGCAGATATTTTGTTTTCATATCCTTTTACAATTTCTTTTAATCCGTTAAATACACTAGAAAACCATGCTTCAGGTTCTTGCTCTATCCATGTTTCTTTTACAAAAATTAATGGATAGTCTTTACTTACAGTTCTTATAACATCTCCATTTTTTTGCATTAATAAAAGTTTTACAGAAGATGTTCCTAAGTCTATTCCTATATACATGAAACCCTCCTATGCAAATATATAATTATTTAAGATTGTTTCTATTTTTTCCTGTCTTCCTGACTTATTTTTTATTCCATCAAGTTTTAAAGCATAATCTGCAAGTTCTTTAAGTCCTACTTTTCCATCAACTATTTCTTTACCTATTCCTGATTTATAACTTATATATCTTTCTTCAATTATATTTTCAAAAATTTTATCTTCTATTAATTTAGCAGCTACTCTTAAACCTTTTGCAAAAGTATCCATTCCAGCTATATATGCATAGAATATATCATCAATTTCTATAGAAGCTCTTCTTATTTTTGAGTCAAAGTTAAGTCCTCCAGTTTTAAATCCACCATCTTTTAATATTTCATACATTGCAAGAGTTGCATCGTATATGTTTGTAGGGAATTGATCGGTATCCCATCCTAAAAGCATATCTCCCATGTTTGCATCAACACTTCCAAGCATTCCATTTATTCTTGCAAGACGTAATTCGTGTTGGAAAGTATGTCCTGCAAGAGTTGCATGATTTGCCTCTATATTAAGTTTAAAGTCTTTATCAAGTCCATAAGTTTTTAAGAAGCCAATTACAGTTGCTGAATCAAAATCATATTGGTGTTTTGTAGGCTCTTTTGGTTTTGGTTCAATATAAAACTGTCCATTGAAACCTATTTCCTTGGCATAGTCTTTTGCCATTTTTAACATTCTTGCTAAGTTATCAAGCTCTAATTTCATATCTGTATTTAAAAGAGTTTCATATCCTTCTCTTCCACCCCAGAATACATATCCTTCTCCATTTAATCTATGAGTAATTTCAAGAGCTTTTTTAACTTGTGCCGCTCCCCAAGCAAATACATCTGCATTACATGAAGTTGCTGACCCATGAACAAATCTTGGATGACTAAACATATTTGATGTTCCCCATAAAAGTTTTATACCTGTTCTTTTCATTTCAATTTCTATTAAATCAACTATTTCATCAAGATTTTTAAAATATTCAGCTAAGGTAGAAGCTTCAGGGGCGATATCTCTATCATGAAAACAAAAATATTCTATACCTAATTTTTCCATAATTTCAAATCCAGCCTTTACTCTTGCTTTCGCTTTTTCCATAGGCTCTAAAGAATCCCATTCTCTAACAATTGTTCCTTCTCCAAATTGGTCGTTTCCCCCAGCTGTTAAAGTATGCCAATAAGACATTGCAAATCTTAAATGTTCTTTCATTGGTTTTCCAAGTATTATTTCATTTGGATTATAATATCTAAATGCTAATTCATTTTTTGTATCTTTTCCTTCGTATTTTATTTTTTCTATTTCTTTAAAAAATTCCATATAAAACCTCCACCTTTATAATTAAATTGACTTTAATTTATCTTGATAAGATATTATTAC